>JAEYQF010000298.1 GCA_023410155.1 Verrucomicrobiota bacterium
ACATGGTGCCGCTCGACGTCAGCACGGCCGAGGCGCCGATCGCCGCGGTGTCGGGACCGCCCTCGCCCACGTGCCGCAACTCCACGCCGTCGCGCACATCCACAAATTCGTCCTTCGCCAGCACACGCTCGAGCTCAGCGCGAATTCCGCCGCTCGGATAAAGCACCACCGCGCGACGACGAATCTCCGCCTGGGTTTCCCCATACGCCGCGAGGAACACCGGAAAAATCCGTCCCACGGCCTGACGCCGGCTGCCCGGCAGAAGCAGCACCGGACCGTTTGCATCGAAGCTCACCGGCGGCGCGTAATCGGGCGCGACGAACGGATGTCCGACAAACGTCACCGGCAGCGAGGTGTCCGCGTAGCGATCTGGCTCAAAGGGAAAAATCGCCGCGAGCGCATCAAGATGCGCCGCCATCTTGAAACGGCGCCCCGCCCGCGAGGCCCAGATTTGGGGGCTGATGTAGTAGAGCGTTTTTGTCGGTCCACCGGCTTTCGCTGAAAAACCGCGCTCAAACATCCCCTTCGCGATGCGCAGATTCAGCCCCGAGGAATCGACGAAACACACCGCCCGCGGACGGTGCTCCCCCACCCAACGCACCACCTCCGCGATGAGCGCGCGGTAGAACGAGATCTTCTTGAGCACCTCGAAGCCGATCGACGACTGCGCCGTGAGATCGAAGAGCAACTGCGCCCCCGCCGACGCGAGCTTCGGCCCGCCGAGAGCACACACCGACAGCTCCGGTGCGCCGTGGAACAAGCCGCGCAACATCCGGGACGCATGCTCATCGCCCGAATGCTCACCCGCGACGATCAGCAGATCGACACGGCCACGCACCGGCAGTGGAAGCTGGATGACAGAAGAGCCGCTCATGTTCGAATCCACAGGGGCACAGAGAGCATAGGCCCGATCAAGCGGCGGCTCCTTTGTTCTTCTTTTTGTCCTCTGTGTCTCTGTGGTTCATTCGTCAAACGACACGATCCCGTTCAGCGCTTCGCGTTGCGGATCTGGTCGGTGATCGTGATCGCGACCTCGAGCGCAGACTTGCCGAGCGCCGCGCCGACTTTCGGCTGCTGGAGCTTCGTCACGCTATCGATGAAGTGTGCGAGCTCGATTGCGAGCGGCTCGCCTTTCTCGATCGGGATATCGTTCACCGGAATCGAGCTGGCATCGCCCGCCTTCGCGAGGCCGACCTTCAGCTTCAGGCCATAGGCGATCAGGTCGCTCTTCTTCACCAGGTGGCCTTTCTGGTTCATGAAATCGAGCGAGAGATAGGCATTGTCCTGAAACACGCGGATCTCGCGGTTCTTCTTCAGACTCATCCGGCTCGCGCTGAGATTGGCGACGCAACCGCTCTCGAACTCGATGCGCGCGTTGGCGATGTCCTCGGTCTTTGAAAGGACATTGATGCCCACGCTGTCGATTTTCTTGATCGGCGATTTCACGAGCGCGAGCACGATGCCGATATCGTGAATCATCAAGTCGAGCACCACGCCGACTTCCGTGCCGCGTGTCTGATACGGGGCGAGCCGCTCGGTCGTGATGTAGCCCGGACGATCGATCTGCTTCTCCAGAAAACTCATCACCGGATTGAAGTGCTCGATGTGGCCGACCTGCACCAGCCGGTTGGCCTTCTGCGCAGCCGCGAGCACGCGCTCCGCTTCCTCGAGCGAAGCGCATAACGGTTTCTCGATCAGCAAATGACAACCCTGCGCAAGCAGCGGGATCGCCACGTCCGCGTGTTTGTCGGTGGGCACCACCACCGACACCGCCTGGCAAGCCGCGCCCAGCTCATCGAGCGTGGTGAAACGGCGACAGTTGAACTTTCCGCAGATCTCCGCGGCGCGTGCATCGCTGGTCTCGTAGATGCCGGCAAGTTCGGCTCCGGGAAGCGACGCGTAGATTCGCGCGTGATGCTGGCCCAACGAGCCCACACCGACCACGCCGCACTTGATCTTGGAAGCTGCCATAAAGGGAACGGAGGTTACCGGCGCCCTCGCCCACCGCCACAGGAAAAACGCCGGCGCCGTGACGCCGTTCTCATTTCAATCCCGACGGCAGCCGCGGCGAAGAAATCAGCTCGGTAAACTCCCGCCAGCGCCGGTTCGCGTCCCCGCCCGTTCGACGCTCCATGTAGGCCCGCACCCGATCGAGCCCGTGGTTGTAGTTGATCACGTAGCTCCGGTATTTGCGGATGAATCGCACCTGTCGCGCAGCCAGCTCCGGCGACTTGAGCGAGAACCGCTCCAGCCAGACGGCAGCCTCTGCGTCGGTCATTTCCCCGTCGACGACGCGCCGCGCCGCCTCGTTGCCGGCATAATTCAAACGCTCCAACAACCCGAACACCCGCGCATACTCGTCGGCGCTGGCCGGATCGATTCCCGCGATCGGGAATAACACCTCGCGCTCGAACGCCAGTTTCTCGTCGCCCGGAAACGCGACTTCGATGCCGTAGTTCGCCGTGCCCTCCGCGATCAACGACTGCGGGCTGAAGAGCGGATACACCGAGAACTCCACCCAGCCGCGTCCGCGCAGGAGTTTTTCCTCGAGCAGCGCATTGTAGACGTGGTGGCCCGGATAACCCTCGTGACACGCCAGGTCGATCGCGCGATCGATCGTGATCGGCTGCGACACGTTGACTTGGATCACGCTGCGGTAGCCGCCCTGATACCAGTTGTAGGCTGCCCACGGTTTGTCGGTGACATACTCGACCGTGAAACTCTCGCCCTGCGGCAGCGCGATGTGCCGCAGCGTGCGCTGGCGCGCCTCCAGGATTGCCGCATCGAACACCGCCGCGACTCGATCCGCCGGAATCTGAAACCGTTTTCGGAAAAGCTCCACGCGTTCGGCGAGGGCCCCTTCGCCCGGAATCGCTTCATCCAGTTCGCGCAGGATCGCCGCGAAATGTTCGTCCTCAAAACGCGGCGCCACCGCGTCGTAGGTGCGACGCGACTCCTCGTCGAAACGCATCGCCACGCCCCTCAGGAGATCCACGCGCGCCACGACCGCTGCGAGTTGATGATCGAGGTAACTCTGGCGCAGCCGCACGATCTCCTCGGTCGTCGTGAGATCCACGGAGCGGACGCGTTCGCGCAAGGCCCCTGAGCGCGCGCGAATCTCGCCGAGCGAAAGTTGCTTCTGCTGCGCCTCCACGCGCCACTCCGCCGGTCCGTAGTAAGCATCGACCGCGTCCGCATCGTGCACGCCGAGCGCGAGCACGAGTTTCACGTAGTCTTCGGCGAGCGGATCGAGCGTGGCGGACGCACTCTGCGGCGCAGCGAAACTCAACTGCGCCGGCAGAACAAATACCACTGCCGCGATCCAACGAACAAAAACCTTCATACCCCAGTCTCGTGCGACGGGTCAGAGGTCTCAAGGTGGAACCCGGGGCCTGCGCGCCCACGTCGAGCCAAGATTCGTGCCGGGGCGGAACGATGTTCGCACACGGTCGTGCCTCAGCGCGCTCCGAGTCGCGCCTGGATCCGCACCGACCCGAGCCCGCGCACAGCACGACTCAGGCGAAGCGACCTTCGTGCAAGAAAAGCTGGCGCGCGGTGCGTTTCGCGTGCGCGGCGTTGTGCGTCACGAGCACGAGCGCCGTTTTCGTTTCCGCGCAGAGATTCAACAAAAGCTCGATCACGGCGTCGCCGGTGTGTTCGTCGAGATTGCCCGTTGGTTCGTCGGCGAGGAGGAGAGGCGGCGAGTTCATGAGCGCGCGGGCGACAGCCACTCGCTGGCGTTCGCCGCCGGAGAGTTGCGCCGGCAGATGCGCCGCACGCGCGGCCAGACCTACGCGATCCAGCAGGTGTTGCGCGCGTTCGCGTTCGGCCTTGCCGACTTTGCCGAGGATGCGGCGCGCCATGAGCACGTTTTGCAGGGCGTCGAGTTCGGGGATCAGATAAAACGATTGAAACACGATCCCCAAAAACGTCGCGCGGCGTTCAGTCGTGATCTCGCGCGAACCTGCCCACTCGAGCGTGCCGCTGTCGGGTGCATCGAGTCCGGCGAGCAGATTGAGCAAGGTGGATTTGCCCGAGCCGGATTCACCGCGCACGGACACGCTCTCGCCCGCGGCCACATCGAGATCGACCCCGCGCAACACGTCGATGCGGCGATCGCCGCTCGGGAATGTCTTCGTGAGCGCACGGGCACTGAGCACGTTTTGAAGCGTATCACTCACTGCGCAGGGCCTCCACGGGTTTGAGTCGCGCGGCACGCCACGCGGGCAGCAGGCCCGCCAGCGTCGAGATCACGACCGAGCACACGACGATCATCACGACATCGCTCGCGGCCGTGTAGGCCGGCAACCGGCTGAACTGATAAAAACGTGCGAGCACTTCCTGGCTGCCGGTGAGTTTGGTGAAGAACGCGACCATGTCGTTGCGCAGCCACAGCGCACAAAAGCCGAGCACGAGTCCCAGCGCGGTTCCGGAGATGCCGATGAGCAATCCTTGGAAGCAGAAACACGCGGCCACATGGCGCGACTTGCCACCGAGCGCGCCAAGCAGGCCGATCTCACGGGTCTTGCGCACGACGGAGATCAGCAGCGAGCTCGTGACCGAGAATGCGGCGACGACGATGATGAACGTGAGCAGGAAGAAGATCATGTTCTTCTCGAGCGAGAGGACGAAGAGGAAGTCCTCGTTGGCCTCGATCCACGAGCGCGCGCGGGCGCCGGAATCGGGCGGAAGCGCAGCGTTGATGCGGGCGGCGGCGACGTCGGCATCGAGGCCGGGCTGGATCTTCACGTTGATCCCGTGGACGGAGCGTCCGAGCCCGTAGAGATCCTGCATCGTGCGCAGCGTCACGATCACGGTGGAGCTGTCGAGTTGTTGATGGCCGACTTCAAAAATGCCCGCCACGGTGAGCGAACGCGGGAGCATCACTTCGTCGTTCTTCAGTTTCTCGAGCAGGAGCGGTGAGTAGATTTCAACCGTGCTGCCCATGCGCGCGCCCAGCGAATACGCGAGCTGCGCGCTCAGGATGATCGAGTCATCGTCAAGCTGGTTGAGTGAGCCGATGCGCACGTAGTAATCGAGCGGGACGACGCGCGAGACGCGGTTGACGTCGACGCCCTGGATCGCGGGAAACGCGGGTTTGTCCTCGTGCTGCAGCATCACGACGCCCTCGGCGAACGGCGTGGTGGCGACGACGCCGGGGACTTTGAGGATGCGGGCCTGCACGCCCGCGGGATCCTGCATCAGGCCCGGGGCGCGAACCTGCACATCGCCCTGCACCTCGACGATCATGCGGCGGATCTCGTGACCGAAGCCGCCCATCACGCTCGTCGAGATGATGAGCAACGCCACGCCGAGCGCCACGCCGAGCATCGAGATCGCGGTGAAGAACGGAAACCGTTTCCCGGTCGGGAAAAGCTGCTTCAGCGCGAGGTAGAGATACCAGGGCACGGGTGAATGCGGAGTGAATGCGGAGTGGCGGGCCGGAACTACTCCGTGCGGTTCATCTGCTTTTCGGCGTGTATTTCGCCACAGAGGTCACGGAGCGCCGACACAGAGGACACGGAGAATGAAACCGAAATTCGGCTCAGTGAACTCTGTGTCCGAGCTCTGTGTTCTCTGTGACTCATGATCGGATGGATTGGATCTGAGCCAGTTAGAGCAATCCGCCGTTCGAAATCCGCAATCCGCAAATTCCTCACGCGCCGGGGCGGAGCGAGGGAAACAGGATCACGTCCCGGATGCTCTCGGCGCCCGTAAGGAGAATGCAGAGGCGGTCGATGCCGACGCCCATGCCACCGGCGGGCGGCATGCCGTGCTCGAGCGCGAGCAGGAAGTCGGTGTCCATCTTCTGCACGTCCTCGCCGACCTGCTTCTCGAACATTTCCCGCTGCACGAACGGGTCGTTCTGCTCCGAGTAGGCGGGCGCGACCTCCATGCCGCCGATGATGCACTCGAAGACATCGATCAGGCCAGGATCCTCGGCGTTGAGCTTCGCGAGCGGGCACAGCTCCTTCGGCAGGTGCGTGACAAAGGTCGGCTGAATGAGTGTCGGCTCGATCTTCTTGCCGAAGATTTCGTTGACGATCTCGTGCGTTTCCCAGCCCGCATGGACTTCGAGGCCGAGCTTCGCGCAGGCTTCGATGGCCTTCTCGCGATAGTCGGGCTGGTTGCGGTGCGCGCTGAGTGCGAAGCCCGCGGCTTCATCGATCAGCTCAAAATAGCGAACGCTGCGCCACTCGCCGGCGAAGTTGATCATCTGGCCGCTCGCCGCGTGCTTGATCTCGGTCGCACCGATCACGTCGCGGCACAGGTCCGCGAAGATCGCCTGCAGCAACTCCATCATGCCGCGGAAATCGGAATACGCCTGGTAAACCTCGAGCATCGTGAACTCGGGGTTGTGCTTGCGCGAGACGCCTTCGTTGCGAAACACGCGACCGATCTCAAACACGCGATCGTAGCCGCCCACGAGCAGGCGCTTGAGTCGCAGCTCGAGCGCGATGCGCAGGAAGAAATCCGCACCGAGTGCGTTGTGATGCGTGGTGAAGGGCCGCGCCGCCGCGCCGCCCGCGACGCCCTCGAGCACCGGAGTCTCGACTTCGAAGAAGCTGCGCTTTGCGAGCGTGGAGCGGATGCTCGACACGATTTTGCTGCGCAGCATGAGCCGCTGGCGCGACTCGGCATTCACGATCAGATCGAGATAACGTTGGCGGTAAACCTGCTCGGGATCGGTCAGGCCGTGCCACTTCTCGGGAAGCGGCCGCAGCGCCTTCGACACGAGCGTGAACGCATCCACGCGCACCGTGATTTCGCCGGTCTTCGTTTTGAAGAGCGCACCCGTGACACCGATGATGTCGCCGAGATCGAGCATCTTCTTGAAGACGCCGTAGCGCTCCTCGCCGAGCACATCCTTGCGGAAGTAGAGTTGGATCTGCCCCTGCTGATCCTGGATTTTCACGAACGAGCTGCCGCCCTGCACGCGAAACGTCACGAGTCGGCCCGCCACCGAAACAGTCACGGCGTAGTCCTGTCCGTCGACGTAAAGCGCTTTGGCGTCCTGCGAGAAATGCGTCTGCGAAGCGTTGGCCTGAAACGGATCGAAGCCGCCCGCGCGCAGGTCCTGCAGCTTCTGGCGCCGCACGGCGAACTGGTCGTGGGAATTATCGGCGGGAATGTCGCTCATGGAACCGCGCACGCTGTGGCTCGGAGGCGTGCGGGGCAAACGGATTTTCCGCCCGCGCTGCGCTGCTGAAAACCGCGCGTAGGGCCCGACCTGCGACTGCGCGAAAGCCCCAAACACCACCTCGATCGATAGTTGACGTAGTGTTCCGATGGCTGACGGGCGGGGAAACAGTTGCGAGTCCGGCGGAAGCACACACGCTGGGCCGCGTGTCGCCCCTGCTCACTTCGCTCCTGGTCAGCGCCTGCCTCGGCGCGCTCATCGGCCTCGTCCGCCAGTGGCGCGAACAATCGAAACCCGAGAGCGACATCGATCTCGGCGGCGTGCGCACCTACACGCTTTGGGCGATGCTCGGTTGCCTCTCCGCCTACGCGAGCCGGCAGTTTTTCTTACCGGTCATCGCCGTCACACTCGTCCTGGTGGGAGTGCAACAGATCGCGAGTGTGGTGCGCGCTCCAGGCCAGCGCACGGGCACGACCAGCTTCGCGTCGGCGTTGATCACCGTGTTCGTCGGCGCGCTCGTGTTCTGGCAGCAGCGCGAAGTCGCGATCGTCCTGTCTGCCGCCACCATGGTCCTGATCGGAGTCAAGCAGCCCATTCACTCGTGGACCCGCGCGTTCAACGCCGCCGATATCCGCGCGACGCTGCAATTTGTCGCCATTAGCGGCGTCATCCTGCCGCTCGTGCCCAATCGCGAGATGGGGCCGTATGCGGCTTTCAACCCCTACGACACGTGGATGATGGTCGTGCTGATTTCCGGCGTCGGGTTTGCCGGGTATATCGCGGTGCGGCTCCTGGGCGCAGGCGCGGGTTTGCTGCTCACGAGTGTGCTCGGTGGCCTAGCGTCTTCCACCGCGACGACTCTGACATTTTCCCGGCGCAGCAAGGAAGATTCCGAGCAGTCCCTCGACTACTCGATGGCTGTCGTAACCGCATCCACGGTGATGTTGCCGCGAACACTCGTCATTGTGGCGATCATTTCGCCCGCTCTCGCCAAGGCGCTCCTGCTTCCGCTCGCAATCACCGCCGTGCCCGGGCTCGCATTCATCATCTGGTGGTGGTTCGCGCGGCATCATCGCACCAAAACGAACGAGGTCGATGACTCGCCGACGGTGCGCAACCCGCTCCAACTTTCCACCGCCATCAAGTTCGCGCTCCTCTACTCGGCGATCGCCTTCGGCGTGAAGGCCCTCACCGAATCCGGCCACGCCGGCGGCACGCTGCCACTGAGTTTCGTCTCCGGTCTCACCGACATGGCTGCCATCGCCCTTTCGATGGCTCGCAACGCCGCGGACCAATCCATCCCGTTGCGCCTCGCCACCCACGCCATCGTGCTCGCGGCGATTTCCAACTCTCTGCTCAAAGCCGGCCTGGCGATCGGGCTCGGCTCGCCTCAGCTGCGCAAACTCACCGCGCTCGTGCGCGGTATCACGGCCGCGGCCGGTGCAGTCGCGATGTTTTTCGCTCCGGCTGCGTAACTCGAATTCGACCCAGAAACTCAACCGCGAATGGACGCGAATAAACGCGAATACTGAGGGAGCCGAAATCTCACCAAAGGCATGGTCGCCGAACGCGTTTTTCTATTCGCATCCATTAGCGTCCATTCGCGGGTCCTTCCCTCTCTGTTTATCCCTCGCCCTCGGAGTTGCAGCACTTCGCGCACGCGACATCGTTTTGCCCGATGTCTTCCAGCACCACCGCACCCGCGCCGCTTCGCACCGAGGATTGGGGCCGCACACGTTATGGCGATGCCCTCGCGCGTCAGGAAGGAGCCGTCGCGCGCCGCATCGCCGGGGAAGTCGACGACTTGCTCGTGTTCACCGAGCATGAGCCCGTTTTCACCGTCGGCATGCGAGGCGGCGCCGAGTCGCACTTGGTGTGGAACGCCGAGCAACTCTCCCGCGAGGGCGTCGAGGTCGCAAAAACCAACCGCGGCGGCGACATCACGTATCACGGTCCCGGCCAGATCGTCGGCTACCCAATCGTCTCGCTCGCGCCGCGCAAAGATCTTCACGCGTATCTGCGTTTCCTCGAACAAGTCCTCATCAACTCCGTCGGCGCGCTTGGCCTCGCCGCCGCCCGCCGTCCCGGCCTTACCGGCATCTGGCTCGGCCCGCGCAAAGTCGCCGCGATCGGGGTCGCCGTGAAACGCTGGGTCGCCTACCACGGCTTCGCGCTTAACGTGAACGCCAACCTCGCCCACTTCGGCGGCATCGTCCCGTGTGGCATCAGCGCCTCCGACGGCACCGTGACCTCTCTCCAGGCCGAGCTCGGCCGCGCGCTCGATCTCGCCGAGGTGAAGTCCCTTCTCGCCCGCGAGTTTGCCGCGCTCTGGCCCGATTATCTCAGCGCCCGCGCCTTCTGATTCGCCGCCGTTTCGCGACAAAATCCGCGCCCGTTTTTCTTTTGCGCTTTTTGCGCCTATTTGCGGCCATACCTGACTTCATGGATACGACGACGCGCAAACCTTCCTGGCTCCGGGCCAAGCTGCCCAGCGGCCCCGGTTATTCGGCCACCCGCCGGCTCGTGGACGACAACAAGCTCCACACCGTCTGCCAGAGCGCGCAGTGTCCCAATCTCGGCGAGTGCTGGTCGCGCGGCACCGCGACGGTGATGATTCTCGGCAACATCTGCACGCGCTCCTGCAACTTCTGCGCGATCGCCACCGGCCGCCCCACCGAGCTCGACCTCGGCGAACCGGCCCGCGTCGCCGACGCCGTGGCGAAGATGAATCTCAAGCACTGCGTCGTCACGAGCGTCGCCCGCGACGAACTCAACGACGGCGGCGCGAGCGTCTGGGCCGCCACGATCCGCGCGATCCGCTACCGCAATCCCAATACGGCGATCGAGGTCCTCGTCCCCGATTTCAAGGGCAACACCGCGCACGTCGACATCGTGCTCGATGCCAAGCCCGACATTTTCAACCACAACGTCGAAACCGTGGAACGCCTGCAAAAACCGGTCCGCGTCCAGGCTCGCTACGACCGCTCGCGCAGCGTGCTCCGCCATGCGAAGAGTCGCGGTTTCGTGACCAAGACCGGCATCATGCTGGGTCTCGGCGAGACGAAGGAAGAGATCGAGCAGACGATCCGCGACATCGCGTCCGACAAGACCGACATTCTCACGATCGGCCAGTATCTCCAGCCG
>JAEYQF010000277.1 GCA_023410155.1 Verrucomicrobiota bacterium
GAGTTCCTGCACCCCATGAATCCCTGCCGCTTGGTCCGAGTTTTCTTCGTCTTCCTCGCGCTCACTTGCGCCGCCGCACGGGCCGGGGCGGCGGCTCCGATCCGCGTGCTGATCGTGGACGGCTACAGCAATCACGACTGGAAACTCACGACCGCGCTGATTCGCGGCACGCTCGAGCCGACCGGGCTTTTCCATGTCGAGGTCACCACCGCGCCGGCAAAGAAAGACGCCGCGGGCTGGGAGGCCTGGCGCCCGCGCTTCGCCGACTACGACGTCATCATCCAAACGTGCAACGACCTCGGCGGCGGCCCCGGCTGGCCGCGGCAGGTTGAGACGGAGTTCGAGCAGTTCGTCGCGCAGGGCGGCGGCGTTTACGTGTGGCACGCGGGCAACAATGCCTTCGCGGGCTGGCCCGCCTACAACGAGATGATCGGCCTCGGCTGGCGCGACAAAGACTTCGGTCCTGCGATCGCAGTCGGCGACGGAGGTGAACTCGTTCACATTGCAGCAGGTGAAGGCCGCGACACCGGCCACGGCGACCGGCTGGACACGGTGGTGCACCGCCGGGGCGACCACCCGATCCATGTCGGTCTGCCGCGCGCGTGGAAAACGCCGGATATCGAGGTTTACTACTTCGCGCGTGGCCCGGCGAACAACCTCGAGGTGCTCTCCTACGGACACGACCCGGTCACGGGGCTGAATTGGCCACTGGAGTGGACCGTCTCCTACGGACGCGGACGGGTTTACACGTCGACGTTCGGCCATGTGTGGGCGGGCGACACTCAGCCTGAACGCATGCGTTGCGCAGGCGTGCAGACGATTCTCGTGCGCGCGCTGCAGTGGCTCGCGGGCCGGGAGATTACGCTGCCGGTGCCGGCCGACTTTCCCTCGGCCGATCAGGTGTCCGTGCGCGGCGAGATCGCGCTCGATTCCACGAATCGATGAAAAAGCGCTGTGTCTTTGGCCCAGCGGCGAATGGAGCGAAGCGTTTAGCGCAGGCTGACCGGCGGACCGAGCACTTCGCGCAGCACGATCGCTCGGCGAAGTGCAGCCGGCGTGCGGAGAGAGGCGTGCAATGAGGCCGAGGCCACAGCCGGATCCAGCGGAGCCGAAGGTTCGCGGCCGGCGCGCTCTGCGGCTTCGCGGGCACGCCGCTGCGCCGCAAGTTGTTCAGCCCGTTGCTGGGCCTCGCGGCGCTCGTTTTCCAGCGCGCGCATTTCTTCGGCAAGCCGCCGCTGGCGCTCCATCGCCTCGGATTGCTCCGCTTCCACGCGAGCGCGTTCACGTTGCGCGGCCATCTCCTCGAGCTTGCGTTGCACGCGTCCGCCGGGACCACCAAAGGGATCGACGGGCGCAAACGGACGCTCGAGCTGAGGGGGCGCCTCGGACTCCGGCCGGACCAGGGGCGGCAGTTCGACCGGGCCTCCCGCACGACGCTCGGCGATCTTGCGGCGAATCTCTTCCTGGATGCGACGTGTGCGTTCCGCCTCCTCAGCCTCGGCGACCGTGCGCGGCTTCGGCTCCTCCTCTTCCTGCTCCGCGTTGCCGCGGCGCTGATTCAGCCAGTAGGCCAGCGCGGCCGCCACGCCGATGATGATCTGCAGATGCTCGAGGATCCAATTCATGGGAGTTCAGCGCGACGGGAACGCCGCGCCGGGGCTCAGGGCTTCTTCTCCTCGGGCTTGGCGATCGTCTGCCGCATCGAGGTGTCGGCCTGCACGTTTTCCATCTTGTAGTAATCCATCACGCCGAGGCGACCGGAGCGAAACGCTTCCGCCATCGCGAGCGGAACCTGCGATTGCGCCTCCACGACCTTCGCCTGCATCTCCTGCACGCGGGCTTTCATTTCCTGCTCGAGCGCGACGGCAGCCGCGCGACGGATTTCCGCCTGCGCCTGCGCGATCGATTTGTTGGCCTGCGCCTGCGCCTCCTGGAGTTGCGCCCCGACGTTTTCGCCAACGTCCACGTCGGCGATGTCGATCGAGAGGATTTCAAACGCGGTGCCGACATCGAGGCCGCGGTGGAGCACGGTCTTCGAGATCGCATCCGGGCTCTCGAGCACGGACTTGTAGCTCTCGGCCGAACCGATCGTGGTCACGATGCCTTCGCCGACACGGGCCACGATCGTTTCCTCTTTCGCGCCACCGACGAAGCGGTCGAGGTTGGTGCGCACGGTCACGCGGGCTTTCACTTTGACTTGGATGCCGTCCTTCGCGACGCCGTCGATCGTGGTGCGGCCGCTCTCGGGATTGGGGCAATCGATGACCTTCGGATCGACAGAGGTGCGCACGGCTTCGACGACGGATTTGCCGGAGCCCTTCGTCGCGAGGTCGATCGCGCACGCGCGATCCCACGGCAGACTGATGCCGGCCTTCTGCGCGGCGATGAGCGCTTGCACGGTCTGCACGACGTTGCCGCCCGCCTGGAAGTGCGACGCGATCTGGTCGGCCGTGATGTTGATGCCGGCGCGGACGGCGGTGATGCGCGCATCGACGACAAGGCCGTAGGGGATGCTCGCCAGCTTGAGCGCCACCAGCTTCGACATGGGCACCGACGCGCCGTTGAAGAGCGCCTTCACCCACGCGCCGATGAGGCTGAAGATCACTGCTCCGATAACGAGCAGGACAATACCGGCGATGATGAGAAGAACGAGGGTTATGTTCATGAGGAGGAGCTGTGTTTGATTACGATGAGACGAAAAGTATCCATTTCCACGATACGCAGCGGCGTGCCCATCTCCGCGTAGCCGGAGCGGCAAAATGCCTCATAGCGTTTGCCATCGAGTTCGACATAACCACTCGGCGCGAGCGTGGTCACGGCTACGC
>JAEYQF010000027.1 GCA_023410155.1 Verrucomicrobiota bacterium
CAACTTTTGCAACCCCGACGACTCCGAGGACGACCAACTCGCGCTCGCCGCGGCCGAACTCCACGCGCTCACGGGCGAGGCCGAATACCTCGCGCTCGCGAAACGCCACACCCCACGGCCCGCGCCCGAAGTCAGCTGGGGCGACTGGAACTGGGTGGCCAATGCCGCGCTTGCGTCGCACCACGCTCCCGCGCGCCAGAGCGTGATCGACGAAACCTCCGCCTACGTGAAGGCCGCGCAGTCGGGCGCGCCGTGGGGCATCCCTGGCCGCTACGTCTGGGGCAGCCTGCACCGCTGGACCGGCATCGCCAACGCCGCCGGCTGGAGCGCGCTGAAACTCGGCGTCGACGGCGGTCGCCGCACCGTGTTTCGGGACGTGATCGACTACGCGCTCGGTCGAAACAACTGGGGCGTCTCGTTCCTTTTTACCGAGTCGCTGCCCAACACCCTGCGCCATCTCTACAGTCCCGCCTACGAGTTGCTGAAAGCCTTCCCCACGGGCGCCTTTTCCGAGGGACCAGGAAACCGCTCCACGCACGACAGCCTTTCGCGCTACTTCGATATTCCCGCCGACGATCCGTTTCACCGTTTCAACACGCCCGCTGCCGTCTTCTTCGACAACTCGAGCGACTTCATGTGTCAGGAAGCGACGATCACCGGACAGGCCGATGCGATCCTACTCTTCACGCTCGCGCTGTTGCTGGAGGAACAATCGTGAGAATCCTTTTCAACCACCTCGGCTACGCGCCTGCCGCCGAGAAGCGTCTGCTCCTCGAGGCGCCCGCCTCGACCACCTGGCGCGAACTGGCGCTCGTTTCGCTGCCCGCCAACGACGTGGTGTGGCGCGGCGACGCAACATTCGCGGGCTTCGTCGACGGATGGACGGTTGGTCCGTGGTGGAGCGTGGACGTGAGCGAAATCCGCACGCCCGGCCGCTACGCGCTCCGGTGGGCGACCACCGAACGAAGTGGTCAGAGCGAAGGTTTCGAAATCGCCGACAACCTCCTCGGCCACCGCGTGGTTTCGGACATTCTGTTTTATTTCAAGAGCCAGCGCTCGTCCGGCATCTGGGACAAAGCCGATCGCGCGATTCGCCGTGTCGGCGATGGCGCGGTGTTCGACGTGCACGGCGGCTGGGCGGATGCCTCCGGCGACAACAGCAAATACCTGAGTCACCTCTCCTACGCCAACGTCATGAACCCGCAGCAGATTCCGCTCGTGGTGTGGACGCTCGCGCGTGCGTGGCATCTCTACAAGGCGCACGGTGTCGCGCCGTATTTCCTCGAGCGCATCCGCGACGAGGCGCTCCACGGCGCCGACTGGCTCGTGCGCATGCAGGATCCCGCAGGCTTCTGGCACGTGACGGTGTTCGACCGCTGGTCGAAGGATCCCGCGCAACGCGAACTCTGTTCCTACCGCACGCAACAGGGACACAAGTCCGACGATTACCAAGCGGGCTGGCGACAAGGCGGCGGCATGGCCGCGGCCGCGCTTGCGCTCGCTTCGACCCTCGGCGCCGGCATGGATTTTTCCGCCGCGCAGTATCGCGACGCCGCGCGCAAAGGGTTCCACCATCTGCTCGAAGCCGGCACGCGCTATCTCGACGACGGACAGGAGAACCTGATCGACGACACCTGCGCGCTGCTCGCTGCGATCGAGCTGCAAGCGGTCGCGGCCGACGATCGCATCGGACGCGAACTCGAGCGCCGCGTCGCGTCGATTCTCGCGCGCCGTCGTGAAACCGAGGGCCACGTGTGGCTCGCGATGGACGCGGCCGGCGAACGCTCCTGGTTTCACGCGAGCGATGCGGGATTGCCCGCGATCGCGCTCCTGCGTTTCGCGGGGCTGTATCCAGAAAAACGAGACGCCGCCGCCGCGGGCCGGCTCGCGCGCGAGTGGATGGAGTCGCAGCTCGCGCTCGGCGACTCGCGTAACAACCCCTTCGGTTATCCGCCACACTGGGTCAAAACGCCGGGCGAGTCCGGACGTTTTCAGTGGTTCTATCCGCATGACAATCCCTCGGGCTACTGGTGGCAGGGCGAGAACGCACGGCTTGCATCGCTCGCCGCCGTCGCGTGGTCCGTCGCGCAGTCAGGCGGCGCAAGCACGTGCGCGCTCGAAGCCGCGGGCTGGCGCTGGGTGAGTTGGATCCTCGGCGCGAATCCGTTCGATCTGTGCATGATGCAGGGACGCGGCCGGAATAATCCCGTTTACGAGGAGCACTATCACGCCAGTCCCGGCGGCGTGTGCAACGGCATCACGTCCGGCTTCACCGACGAAAACGACATCGCCTTTGCGCCCTATCCGGCTTCCGAGGACCCCGCGCAACGCTGGCGCTGGGGCGAGCAATGGATCCCGCACGCCGCCTGGCTGCTCTACGCACTCGTCCTCGCCGAGACCGAAGCGAAGACCTAGCACAACAAGATCAGGACGGCCTTCACCCTGCCTTTTTCCGCTCCGCTCAACGTCACACCGTGGCGCGGCTCACGCCAAGTTGCGCCGCGACTCACGCCGCACCGGGTCGTGAGGTGGGACGCACCGTGTCGCGACTCCTGCCGCACTTTGTCTCGACTCGGTGCGCAACGAGTCCCGACCCGGTTCGCACTCGGGCCCGACCGGGTGCGGACGTTGGCGCGATTCGGGTAGGGATCCTTGCCACGGCAATCGCTCTCCGGTTTTCTCTGCCCGTGTCCATCTTCCACGCAACCTATTCGAGGCTCATCCCGAAGCTCCAGGCGTTACGCGGAGGACTCTGGCATTGGTCGCTGGAGGATCGTGCGTCGGGACGGCGGATGGAGGCGTTTGGATCGCGCCATGCATGCGCGACGTATCGGCAGCGTTTTTTCGATCGCGATGCGGCGGTGACACGGCGGTTGCAGTTGCACATGCGCGGGGCGCATCACGCGATCCGGCGCGCTCACGCGCGGAGCGGGCTCGTGGTCGTCAATGGACTTTCGCTGCCGGCGGAGCTCGGAAGGAGTGCGCTGACGGTGCCGCGTTTCGTGGGGGTGACGACGAAGTTGCCGGCGACGGTGGAGGCGTTTCGCGCGTCGCTTGGTTCGTCGGCGCGGGAGGATTTGCGACGGATCCGCGTCCATGGATACGAGGCGCGCTTCGAACGTGATCCGGCGTGGGTCGACACGTTTTGCTCGCGCTATCATCTGCCCTCGATGCGCCGGCGCCACGGGGATCGCACCATTGTGCATTCA
>JAEYQF010000038.1 GCA_023410155.1 Verrucomicrobiota bacterium
ACGATCCCGAGATTGAGCGCCGGACGCTCTTTCAGCGCGCGCACCAGCACCTGCAGGCGCTGCTGGCTCTCGGGCGTGAGATTCGCCGTGCCGGGCAGAAAATCCTGCCGCCCCAGTTCGTCGCCTCCCCCGCCGAACATCGAACCGAGCAGCGAAAATGGCGACGTCGCGGCTCGCTTCAGCAGGTTGGTGACGACCTCGGTCACGACCGGGCCGATCTCAAAACTCGGATCGCTCATGCTGCCGCTCACGGGGATATTGAGCACGATTTTGCCGCTGGAATCCTTCAAGAGTGCGACGCCGAGGCGCACGGGAAGCTGGGTCGCATCCGGGCTCTCGACGCGGCGACCGAACGTGAACTGATCCAGCGTGATCGTGCTGGCGAGATTCAGCCGGTCGTCAGCGAGTTTGAAGGTCGCGTCGACAAACAAGCGCCCCCGCGCGAGTTCGTAGCCGGCGTATTTGCCGAGATACGGACTGATCGGCTTCAGATCGACCGACTGCACACCCGCTTTCAGATCGGCGCGTGGAGCGGCGGCCAGCGGGTCCAGTTGACCGCCGAGCGCGAGCGGGGCGGCGCCATTTACCCTCGCTTGGAGTCGCGCTTCGCCGCGGCCGGCATCGCGCGAGGACAGATTGCTCAAAACGGTTTCGAACTCCTTGATCGAGAGCGCGACGTTGGGCTTCACCGAGCGGTCGGTGAACGTGAAATCGCCGCGCTCGATTGCGAGTTGGCCGATCGTGATCTCCGGCGCGGACGCCTCCCCGGCGGGCGCCTGCGCAGCCGGTGGAGTCTCAGGCGCGCTCGGGGCTTCGTCGGCCGGGAAGGCCGCGGAGATGTTCATGGCCCCTTGTTCGTCGATCACCGCCCGGGCGAACGGTCCGGCGAGCCGCACGGTCTGCACTGCGACCCTCAGCTCGGGTGTCGTGGAAACCTGGATACCGTCGACTTGCAGCTGGGCGAAACCCGCGAGTGGTTCCCCGCGGTCCCGTTCGAGCAGGCCGAGATTCTCCACGCGCACGTCACCGGTGAAACCGACGGCAGGTGCGCCTTCGGCCGGCGTGGCGAGAGTGATCTTGCCGGAAACCGAGATGGCACCGTCGGCCAGCCTGGCCGTGGTGAAGGGCGTCAAGAACGGCGCGGTCGGAGCAAGGGCGAGTGAACGCACTTCGAGCCCGAGGTCGGCCGCGAGCGGATCGAGACCGAACTCGCCATTGAGTTCGACTGTGCCCTGGGGCTCCCACGCGAACGAGAAATCGACCGGCATGCGTGCCTCGCGTGCGAGCGTGAAACGGCTCACATGGGCGCGGATCGAATTGAGCGTGAGCACCGGCGGCTCCGGCAGCGTCGCGTCGCGGAATCGCACGGCGACATCCTGCACGCGGATATCGTCGACCGTCAGATCGAGCGGTGGATCGCTGCCACCGGCAGCGGGCGGAGTCGGCGCCGACGCGCTCGCATCGGCCGTCGGAGTCGTGATGAGTTGAGCAAGATTGAGCTGGCCATCGGAGAGCCGCTCGACGCGGGCGCGGCCACCGTTGACGGCGATCGAGGCAACTTTCGCGCGCATCGCTACGCCATCGACCTCGACTCCCGCGATGTCGATCAGCGGCAGATCCACCACCGCTTCGTCGGCCGCATCGAGCACGCGCAGTCGTTCGAGCTTCACGCTGCCTTCGGTGAATCGGAGCGTCTGCCCCGCCGAATCGAGCCGCACGTCGTAGCGGCCGTGCACACTCAAGTGGCCCGACTCGAGCCGACCGTTGAGGAAGGGTTGGAAATAGGGCGCGTATTTGCCGAGCACGACACCGTCGACGCGCAGATCGCCTTTTGAAGCAACCGGTGCGGCGCTCACCGTGCCGCGCCAATCGAAACGCTCGCCGGCTTCCGTCACCGCGGTGAACGAATAAGGCGCGCCTTCGTCGGCCGCGGTGCGAAATTCGATCAGCGAAAAATTCAGCGGCCCGACCGTCGTGGTGAACGGCGCACCCCGCGACGCATCGGAAAACACGAATCGGCTCTCGCTCACGCGCAGGCGCGAGACACGCAGCGGTCGACCCGGCTCGGTGTTCTCCTCGGGTTTGGCGTTCTGCTCCACGCGGCGGAGGATGTCGTCGATGCTCAGCGAACCATCCGGGCGGATGTCGAGCGCCCCGCGAAATTGATCGAGTTCGACCGCGCCAAGCACCCACTCCTTCGTGATCGACTTGAGCAGGTCGAAATTGGCATAGAGGCGACGCCAGCCGGCAAACGTCTCCTGGCCGTCCTCGGTGCGCAGATCGGCGCCCTCGATCGTCACCGACAGCGCGAACGGGTTCACCTTCACGCGCTCGACGTGAAAGGTGCGGCCCGTTTCGGCGGCCACCCGTTCCTGCAACTGTGAGCGCACAATCGGCGGCAACACGAACAATCCCACGGTCGCGTAAAGCGCGACGAGTGCGGCGAGCACGATGATCCAGCGGCGAAGAACAGGTTTCATGGCAGACCTTTTGCCGTAAAGAAACGAGCCCGGGCCCCGGCTCAACTCTTTCGCGCACTTCGCGATGCCGTGCGTTTTCGGCTTCGAACCTGCTACGCAGCTTTGGCTCCTCGGCCCTCCACACTGCACGCCCATGGCTTCCGCTTCGACCCACGTCTATTCGGAGAAGAAATTCTATCTCCTGCTCAGCATCTACGCCGGCGTTTGGGGCATGCTGCCCATGCTCACGATCAAGCTGATCCCGCTCGACCTCTCGTGGCTCGGGCTGGGCGTGATCTCGTTCAGCTACGGCGCGCTCACCCACGCGATCACTTTCCCCTGCACGGATGCCGTGTGCGAGGTTTGGGGCGCCCAGCGCGCGCGGCTGATGGTTTACTTCGGCTTTCTGAACTACCTCATCGCCACCGGCATGGTGTTCGTGGCCACGCTGCTGCCCGCGAGTCCGTTCTGGGCCGCGCAAAACGAAGGCTACGTGCAACTCTTCTCGCTCGCACCCCGCCTCGTGATGGCATCCACGGTGGCGAGCATCGTCTCGCAGCTCGCCGACGTTTACCTCTTCCAGAAGATCAAGGAGTTCACCGGCGAAAAGCACCTCTGGGTGCGCAACAACGGCGGGATCCTCATCTCGCAGTTTCTCGACACGGCCATCTTCTACTCGATCGCGTTCTACGGCGTGTTGCCGAACTCCGAACTGCCGAAACTCGTGATCGGAACCTTCCTCGTTAAAATCTCCCTCGCGCCGATCGTGACGCCGATCGTCTACCTGACGGTTTACTGGATCACCGGCCGCTGGACCGTGAAGGGCGATCTCAACGCTTCGGCAACTTCGCCCGCGACCGAAGCCTCGCTGAACGCGTCCGCGGCCGCCGCCACGCTCCCCTCTCCCGCTTCCAAATGAATCACGCGCTTCTCTCCTACCTTCGCGCGCTGCCGAAGGTCGAACTGCACAATCACCTCGAGGGCGGCTCGATGTATCCCGACCTCGCGCTCGAGCTTGCGCGCGCCAACGGGATGACGCTGCCTTTCCATGACGCCGCGACCGCCGAGAAATTTTACCAGTTCACCAGCCTGGATCAGTTCATCGGGATCCTTCGCACCACGGTCGCCACGCTGAATACCGCCGCGGACTACGCCCGCGCCGTCGAGCGGCACGGTCAGCTCGCCGCGAGCCAGAATATCCGCTACCACGAGCTCTTCGTCACCTACGGACTCGTCTCGCGCCGCGGCGTGAAGTGGGAAGCGATCGCCGAAGGTCTCGCCGAAGGCATCCGCCTCAATCGCGAGAAACATGGCGTCGATACCGCCTTCATTGTCGACCTCGATCGCACGCTCGACCCCGAGACCGCCGTGCAACACGTCGAACTCGCCGCGCGCGACCGCGAGCGCTGCCATGTGGTCGGCATCGGCCTCGATTGCCAGGAGCGCGGCTACCCCGCGAGCCGTCTGAAAGCCGCCTTCGATCGCGCCCGCGCGCTCGGTTTTCGCCTCACCGCCCATGCCGGCGAAGACGGCGGACCCGAAAGCGTGTGGGACGCGCTCCTCCACTGCGGTGTCGAACGCATCGAGCATGGCGTGCAGGCGATCCAGGACCCGAAACTCGTCGCCTACCTCGCCGAGAAGCGCATCCCGCTCACCGTCTGCCCGGTCAGCAATATCCTCCTCCGCGTGTATCCGAGAATGGAGGACCACTCCTTCCGTCGGCTGCTCGATGCTGGCGTGCGCCTGACCGTCAATTCCGACGATCCGCCCATGTTTGCGACCGATATGGTCAACGATCTCGTGCAAGTCGCCGACACCTTTGCACTCACCGTTGAGGAGCTCACCCAAATCGTCCGCACCGCATTCGAGGTGGCTTTTTGGTCGGAGGATCGGCGAAAAGCCGAGCTGGAGATCTTCGATCTCACCGCAGCCAAGTTACGCACCCAGCTGAGGTTGTGAGACTCTGTGGCTATCCGCGACTCTTCCGCGATCGCTCCGGCTAGGGCGCCCGCCGCGTGAAACCGTCACGAATTCGCGAAAAGCGAATCGTGCGCCGGCGGCTTTGACGAACTCCGGAAAATCGCCCAACTTGCCCGCCCGATGAAGTCAGTGAAGGTGCCCGCCTTTGAGCTCTTTCTCCACGAGATGATCCCGCTCGCGAAAGCGATGGGCGTCGGCGTGGAGGTCAGCGACGACCAGTCGCTGGTGCTCCGCGCGCCCAAGGAGCAGAACAAAAATTCGCTCAACACGGCATTCGGCGGCAGTCTCGTCTCGCTCGCCACGCTCGCCGGCTACGGCGTCGTGTGGGAGTTGATGAAGAAAGACGGCGAGGCGGAAAAAGCGGAGTGGAGCATCGTCGTGAAAGAGAGCCGCGCCGCGTATCGCCGCCCGGTCCTCGGCGACCTGCGCGCCATCTGCGAACGCCCTGCGCAAGCCGCGATCTCGGAGTTCAAGGACGCGCTGAAACGCTACGGCAAGGCGAAGCTCAAGCTCCGCACGCGGGTGATCGAAGGCGGCGAAACCGCCGTCGACGTGACCGCGGCGTTCGTAGTTTCGCGCTAAGCGCGAAGCGCTGACCGACTGCCGTGGGGCGGGGCGCCCTCGCCTCGCGTGAGCTGTTGCGCGCCCCCCGAAACGCGTTCTGCGGCGGGTCACGCCACACGAGGGCACGACTCGATCCGCACCTTGCCAAGACCGTGTCCGCACTGTGGCGCGACTCGGTCCCCATTCGGTCCCGACCCGGTGCGCATTCGGTTCCGACCCGGTGCGGAATTCGGCCCGATTCAGCTCAGATGTGCTTCGAGTCGGCTTCGTCTTTCTTGACGTAGCCGCTCTCCTGGCGCGCGTGGTTGACGGCGTTTTTCTTCAAATAAGCCTGATAAACGTCGTCGGCGGTCATCCCGAGCGTCTGCGCGAGCGAAACCAAAAAGTGGAAGAGGTCGACGACCTCGACCTTGGCGTTCTGCTCGTCGAACTTCTGGTATTTGGCCCACCACTTCCACGGCACGCTGTCGATCAGCTCGGCCGTTTCCTGTTGTAAAGCGCGGGTGTAGTTGAGGATCCACTTGGCCTTTTCCTCCTCGGTCGCGGGCGGGAGTTTGACGCCAATGCGCTGGTTGAGCGCGTCCTGCATGCGGAAAATCTCTTCGAGCTTGTCCATGCGCGGGACGCTGCGGAGGGCGTTTCGCGCTTGCAAGCTCGGCTTGGAGCGGGGGTTTGCCCCGGAAATTGAGTTGCGCGAGGGGGCGAGCACGCCGAGGGTTACGGCCTTCACGCCTGCGTCGAGTGCAGTTTCTGCATTCCGCGGGCCTTAACCAACACGGCCGCTCTCCTGGCGTTTTTCGCCGGATGAGCGCCAGAACCAAAACCAACAACATGTCAGATACAGTCCCGTCCGGTGAGCCGACCTCGGCTCCTGCGACACCCGGCGCCGCGACACCCGCGGCCCCGGCGGCCGAAGCGGCGCCCACGGGCACGTTCGGCCAGACCCGCGGCTCCGGCCTCGCCCGCGGCAAACGCCCCCAGCCCCAGTCCGCCAGCACTGCCAAGGCTCCCGTCGCTTCCGGCGACTACAAACCCAGCGCGCTTGAAGTCATCAAGCCGCAGAGCGAATACAAAAACCCGTTCACCGGTGAAACCACCGCCGTGAGCGCGCC
>JAEYQF010000117.1 GCA_023410155.1 Verrucomicrobiota bacterium
GCTCAGCCAGCCCAGAGAGCTCCCCGGCCTCGCCCTCCTCGCCGGGCCCTACCTCAACGACGCCGGCGTCGGCCGCCACGACAACTCGGAGCTCCAACGATTCACCGCGGAGCGCAATCTCTCACTCGGCTTCTCCGCCGAGGCGACCGCCTTCGCCTTCACCGGTGCCGCCGACGGCGAGTCGCTGCCCGACCTTCTCCTGCTGCTGCAGGCTTACGTCTCGGACCCCGCCTGGCGTCCACGGGAGTTTGCGGCCGCGCAGTCCAAGATCTTCAGCGCGTATCAGGAACTCCAATACGATCCGGCCGCCGCGCTCAACTTCACGGCCCTGCGCACCATCGCGCGGGAGGACCCCCGCCTCGCGCTGCCTCCTTATGCGCAAACCGCTGCTCGCACGCTCGGTGAACTGATGACTTGGATCGAAAGCGAAGTGCATCGCGGCTCCATCGAGATCGGCCTCGTCGGCGACTTCGACGTGGAGCAGACGATCGACCGCGTCGCCCGCACGCTGGGAGCCCTGCCCCGCCGCCCGCGTCCCAGCAGCGCTCGATCCCCCAAGCTCGTCGAGTTCAACCGCAAACCAGGGCTGTGGACCGCGCAGGTCGACAGCGCGATCCCGCGCGCCCTGCTGCGCGTGCAGTGGCCCGTCTCCGGGCTCAACGACATCCGCCAGCAACGCATCGTCGATACCGTCGCAGGCATCCTGCAAAATCGCGTTCGCCGCGAGATCCGCGAAAAACTCGGGGCGACCTACGACCCCGACTCCGATCTGTGGACCGACGATACCGTGCGCGACGATGGCTATCTCGTGATCACCCTGTCCGCCCACCCGCAGGATGCCGCGGAGCTTGCCAAGCTCGTCGCCCGCATGGCGGGAGAATTTCGGCGCGAAGGCGCCACCCTCGACGAACTTCACGCGGAGATCGAGCCGCGCCTCGCCGAGAACCCCACCCGGCTCCGCAACAACGCTTACTGGCTCTACCACATCGTCACTCCCGCACAAAGCGAACCCTTCCGCCTCGACTGGCCCCGCACTCGCGAAGCCGACTTGCGCTCCCTTACCCTGAGCGAGGTTAACGCAACCGCCGCCAGGTTCCTGCACGCCAATCGCGCACAGATTTTTGTCGCCACCCCTCGCCCCTAGCGCAGCGGCGGGCCTACTCTCGCCCCGCTTCCTCCGGCTGCGCGCCTTCGGGATCGCTGCCCAGATTCAGCAGCGGCAACAAGCACAGCAGGCCCACCACCGTCACGCCGAGCACCGCATAACCAGCGACATCATGCACGGTGCCGCCGATCGCGTCCGCGCCATGGCGATATGCCCAACCGGTGAGGAAAAGCCCACGGCCGAGATTCGTCACGAAAGCCAGCAGCATCGCGGCGCTCACCAGCAGGACTTTTTTCCACCAACGCTCCAGGAACACCGCCGCGAGAAACGACCCGGCGAACAAGCATCCCGTCAGCGACCGGATGCCTGAGCACGCATCCTCCACGCCGACGCTTCCCGTCGGCAGCAGCAGCACGTTGCCCCGCTGCTCGATCGGCAGACCCAGCATTTCAAAAACGAACGAGACCACTGCCACGACCTTGCGGAGGAGAAACAAATTCAGCTCTCGCTCCACGACCGACACCATCGGCGCCGAGATCAGCCACACCAGCAGCGGAAAAGTAAACCACCCCAGCAGCTGCAGCCGCGCATCACGCCCGGGACTCACCTGCACTCGCGACGCGGCCTCCGGCGCGCTCAGAAAAATCGCGCCCGCGCCCAATCCGATCGCGCCGAGCGTCAGCGCCAGCGTGCTCGGCTGCGATGTTCCCGCACCGGCCCGATAGAGGGCGCCCAGCAAGAACATGCCTGCGCCTGCCGCGATCGCGGCCCACGCCACCACTTTCAGAATCGCTCCCCCGATCCCCGCGGCACGTCCGCTCCCCGCCGCCGCACACGCACGCGCCGCGCCGCAGATCCGCTCCCAGCGATCGTAGACCACGAACGCCACGAACAAAGGCACCAGCCAGCCGAAGGAATAATCCTCCTTCAACTGCCACCAATGCGACTGGTCCCACGCCACGAACGCGAAAAACGCTCCCGCCATGACGAGCCCGGCCAACAACGAAGGCGACAGTGCCTCCGAAACCTTCTTGAGCGAAGTGGACATTCGCCCGCCTTTTTGACGGCACGCGGCTCCGGAGCAAGCCCCAGCCCCTGTCACACGATCGTGAATCTCCCCGGCCGCCCAACGGGCGGGCTTCTCTCGCGCGATCATCGATCTCCCCGCGCTCGCCCTCCTCACGGACCATCCGCCCCCGAGACAACGTCAAACCAGGGATGACGTTGTATTTGTTTAATCAATACAGGTGGCGGCCGGGGCATGCGCGGCTTTGAGCTGCACGTCTGCCAAGGGGCGCGCGATTACAGAAGCGGGTCGCCCTGCCGTGCCGACGGAGCCCCGCCGAACCCGCGCCCGAGCCGCTCCACAGGGCGGACCGGGTCGCGCTCGAGTGCGGACCGGGTCGCGACGATGCGCGGATCGAGTCGAGCCAGGGTGCGCAACGGGTCGCGACTCATTGCGCTCCGAAGCGCGGAGAGGCGTGCTCTCGGTGCACCGCCTCCGGCCCGATCCGCGCCACGTGTATCCGCAACTGAATACGCGGCCGCCCGGACGGAGAGTCTTGCGTTCAGGCGCGACCGACAACAACCGAAGCGTTGGTGCCACCGAAGCCGAAGCTGTTGGCGAGCGCGGCGCGGACTTCCTTCTTCACCGCGGTGTTCGGCGTGAAGTTCAGGCCGAGCGCGGCGCACGCGGGATCGACGTTGTCGAGATTGATGGTTGGCGGGATGATGCCCTCGTGCACGGCTTTGGCCGCCGCAAACGCCCCCATCGCGCCGGCGCTACCGAGGAGGTGACCGACCATCGATTTCACCCCGCTCACATGGAGGCTGGCTTTGTTGTCCGCAAACACGGTCGCGATCGCGGCGGCTTCCTCGCCGTCGCCCCCAGGGGTGGAGGTCGCGTGCGCGGAAACATAGTCGATGTCGTTGGGCGAAAGTCCGGAGCGAGCGATCGCGGCCTTCATCGCGCGCGCGGAGCCCTCAGCGCCGGGAGCGAGCGAGGAAAGGTGATACGCATCGGCCGACGCGCCGTAACCGAGGAACTCGGCGTAGATGCGGGCGCCGCGCTTGATGGCTTGTTCGCGTTCTTCGAGCACGAAAACGACGGAGCCTTCGGAGAGAACAAAGCCATCGCGGTCGGCATCGTAGGGACGCGACGCTTTTTCGGGCGCGTCGTTGCGCGTGGAGAGCGCGCGCATCTGCGCAAAGGCCCCGATGGCGAGCGGAGTGACGGTCGACTCGGAGCCGCCCGCGAGCATCACGTCGGCATCACCACGCGCGATCGCTGCGGCCGCTTCGCCCAGCGCGTGGCCGCTGGTAGCACAGGCGGACGCAACGCTCATGTTCGACCCGCGGAAATCGAGGAGCAGGCTCACTTGGCCCGCGAGCAAGTTGGGCGCGATTTGAATGATGAAGAACGGGGAGATCTTCCGGTAACCGCCGGCCTTCCAAGTGTCGTGCGTGGCTTCCATTTCGGGCAGGCCGCCGAGACCGACACCGAGGTTCACGCCCATGCGCTCCGCGTTGAGCGAGGCGCGGTGAGCGTCGAGTCCGGAATCCGCATACGCCTCGACCGCAGCGGCGGCGCCGAGATGGGTGAAACGGCCGAATTTCTTCACGTCTTTCGGCGTCAGGACCTGCGTGAGCGGCTCGCTGCCCGGGCCGCGCGGGAAAAGCGGCGTCGGCAGCGGACGGGTGGGATCGAAGCCGCGCACCTCGCCGGCGATCTGGGCGTTGCAGCCCGTGGCGTCGAAGCGGGTGATCCGCCCCAGGCCGCTGCGGCCGGCGATCAACGAGGCCCACGTATCCGTAGCGGTATTACCACACGGCGTGACTGCACCCAGGCCCGTGATGACCACGCGGCGCGAAGAGACGGAAGTTTGGCTCATAAAAAAGAGAAACGTTAAACGGACACAAAGAAGTCGTGCGACGGCAAAAATCCGCCGGCCCGCACCGGCCGCGCCGGCGAGCGCCGCGCCGGTTCGCGACAAAATTCATCGCGCAGTTGGCGTCGAATGGACGCGAGCATCGCCGCGCTGGAGACATCGTCATCGATCGCACGGGCGAGCAAGAGTGCGCCGACGAGAGAACTGAGCAGGCGCAACACGCGCTCGCGGTTTTCTTCCGGACGATCATCGAGCTTCAAGGCCGCACAGAGGCGATCCAGATGGCGGCGGAATCCCCGGGTGTAGCCCGCTCGAGCGGAGCCGCGCAGTCGGGCCATATCGGCACCCACGGCGACCAGCAGGCAACCGGCCCCGCGATTATCCCGATGACGCGTCGCCAGATAGCTGTCGATCAGGAGGCGGGTGCGCTGGGCTGCCGTCGGAAGGGACGCGATCCGGTCCAGATTGGGCACCGCGGCTTCGAACGCCGCGGCACACGCCTCGGCGATCAACTCGGATTTGTCCGAAAAGTGAGAATAAAAGCCGCCATGCGTCAGTCCCGCACGGCGCATCACATCATCAAGTCCCGTTTCAGCAACGCCTTGCTCTCGAAAGGCGGCGCTCGCAGCCGCCACGATACGCCGACGGGTATCTAGTTTGTGAGACGGCGGGTAGCGCATGTCCTGCTCATGAAATGACGATCGTCATATTAAGCAAGTGCGATAGCGGACGCATTACGTTCTCTGACTCATGCGGTGCCGAGTTAAGGGTGCAGAAGGGGTCGATCTGGCCGGCTGGTTGGAACGTCTCACAGGCTTTGACTTCGCCCCCGTCTGCCCTTTTGCTCGGGCCTTTCGTTGTCACCCATGGAGCAGCTTCACGCTTACTGGCGCATGGAATACATCCAAGCGCCACGCTATCCGGACTCGATGAAGCGTCCCTTTTCGGAACTTCCCGCGCTGGGGGATGACCGCGCGGCGCTGATCGTGCATCGCACTGCCCTCTCTTATCTGGTGCTCAACCGGTTTCCTTACAACCCGGGGCATCTGCTCGCGGTGCCGTTTCGCGAGGTCTTCGAGCTCGAGTCGCTGCTCCCCGCGGAACGCGCGGACCTGATGGAGACGATCATCTTCGGCAAACGCCTGCTCACCGCTGCGCTGAAGCCCGACGGCTTCAATGTCGGCTTCAACCTCGGTTCGGCCGCCGGTGGCAGCATCGCGCACCTCCACGGCCATATCGTGCCGCGGTGGAACGGCGACACCAACTTCATGCCCGTGCTCGGTCAGACACGCACGCTCCCACAGGCGTTGGATTCGACGTGGGATCGCCTCGCCGGCGTCGCCCGCGAACTCGCAGCCGCGTGATCCGCGCCGCTGCTGCATCATGCCCACTTCCCCTTCCGCCAAAACCCTTCATTTCCCCTCGCCGCGCCACCTCGAGGCGCTCTACGTCGGACGCGATGACAACCTCGCCTACGCCGAGCGCGGATTCGGGGTGAAGCTGGTCTCGCGCGACGCCCTCCTCAAGATCGACGGACCCGCTGACGCGGTGTCGCGCGCGGAGGCGTTGTTCACGTTTCTCAATGACGCGCGCGGCCAAGGCATGACGATCCGCACCGCGGATTTTCACCGCCTCACGGACGCGTTCTCGCGCGGGGAAGGCGAACAGTTGCGCGAACTGTTCTCCGAGCCGCTCGTCATCCCGACGAACCGCAAGAGCATCGTCCCGAAAACGCTCGGGCAAAAACTCTATCTGCGGTCGATGCTCGAGCACCCGGTTGTTTTCGGCATCGGGCCGGCAGGCACCGGCAAGACCTACCTTGCGATGGCGGCAGCGGTGTCCGCGCTGCTCAAGAATCAGGTGCAGCGTATCATCCTCACGCGCCCGGCGGTCGAGGCAGGCGAGGCGCTGGGTTTTCTGCCGGGCGACCTGCGGGAGAAGATCCTCCCTTATCTGCGGCCGCTTTACGACGCGTTGCACGACATGCTCGATCCCGAGGATGTCACCCGACTCACCGAGAAGGGTGTGATCGAGATCGCTCCACTCGCCTACATGCGCGGACGCACCTTGGCGCATGCCTTCGTCGTGCTCGACGAGGCGCAAAACACCACGCCGGAGCAGATGATGATGTTTCTCACCCGCCTCGGAGAAGACTCCCGGATGGTGATCACCGGCGACATCACGCAGATCGACCTGCCGCGCTCGAAACTCTCGGGCCTGCTCGAGGTGCGCCACATCCTGCGCGACATCCCCGGCATCGACTTCCACACGTTTAGCGGCACCGACGTGGTCCGCCATCCGCTCGTGCAGCGGATCATCGACGCCTACGAATCGTATCGCAATCCGGTCGGCGGGGCGGCCGATCGCACCTGAGCCATGTCCGTTCGCGAACAGTTCAAGCTCTTGCTCGGGGGCCTCAGCTCGCGCCCGCGGCGCGATGGCTCATCGCCGGCGCTGGATTTTCTCGACCGCAGCCGGTTGGTCGCCGGCCTGATCTTCGTCGCCACCGTGGTCGCGATCGTGGCGATCAGCTCGCTGTGGATGAACACGCTCACGATCCCGGTTCAGCCCAACCAGATCGCCACCTCTCGCGTCGTCGCCAACGCCCCCTTCTCCTACGAGAGCGAAGAAAAAACCCGCATCGCGCGGGAGCAACTGCTCAACCGCGTGCCGCCCGTCTATCGGCTCGAGATGGAGCCCCTTCGTGTTTTCGAAGCGGCCGCCCGCGATCTTCTTTCCCAACTCGAGCTCTTCGAACAAAGCCATCGGCCGGGCGCCCCCGTGGTCTCCGACCGCCGGGCCGAGCTCGGGGCCATCGCCGAATCCTTCAATTCCCGCGGTCCCTACCGGGTCAGCGTCGATGATCTCGCGTCGATTCTCGCCGCCGGCGATGCGAAGACGCGCCTCGCCTACTTCGAGAACGGAGTCGCTGCACTCCGCGATCTCTATGAGCAGGGCGTGCAGGATGGCTCCTTCGGCAACGCCGGCCCGACCAGCGCCACGATTCTCCAGATCGTGCGGCCCAACGGTCAGATTGTGCAGCGCCCGGTGCAATCGATGGAGGACGCGCTCACGTTCCTGCGCGTCAATCTCACGTCCGAAGGCCTCCCCCGAAACGCCGCCTCTGCCCTCTTCCGGTTCTTCCGCAACGGCCTTGCGCCCAATCTGGTGTTCGACCGCGAAGCCTCCCAAGCCCGCGAAGCCCTTGCCGTCAGCCGGCTAAAGCCCGTCATGGTCAACGTGGTTCGTGGCCAGACGATCATCGAACCCGGCGAACGCGTCACCGCCGAACAATACGAGATGTTTCTCGCGCAGCGAAAATACCTCAGCGAGCACGAGGACCTGCGCCTCGATGAACACCGCCTGCTCTTCGGTCGCGTGCTGCTCGTGCTGGCGATGGTCCTCGCCTCCGTCATCTACATCCGCATCGAAGATCCCGAGACGCTTCAGAGCAACGTCCGCCTGGGCCTCCTCGCCCTCGTCGTCATCTTCAATCTCGCTCTCGTGCGGGCCAACTACTCCCTGGGCGGCGCCGAGTTCATCCTGCGCGACAGCGCGTGGTCCTCGACGCTGCCGTATGTGGCGCCCACGGCACTGGCCCCGCTGATCGTGGCCATCCTCATCGATGCGGGCTCCGCCATCTTCATGGCGCTTTTGATCTCGATTTTCACGGGCGTCATTTATGGCAACCGGCTCGACCTGGTCGTCATCACGTTCCTCTCCTCCCTCGTCGCCATCTTCATCTCCCGCGACGCCCACCAGCGCGGCAAAGTCGTGCGCGCCGCCGGCGCCGGCGGACTCACGATCGCGGTCTTCGCCGCCCTCATCGCCATCGCTGAGCAAACCGCGATGGACACCTTGCTGCGCCAGATGATCGCCGGCGTCGGCACCGGCCTGCTCACCGGCATCGCCGTCGTCGGACTCCTGCCGGTGCTCGAATCTCTCTTCAAACGCACCACAGACATCACGCTCCTCGAATGCACGGACTACAACCACCCGTTGCTTCGCCGCATGCAGATGGATGCTCCGGGCACTTATCACCATTCGCTCGTGGTCGCCCAACTCGCGGAAAACGCGGCGAGTGCCATCGGTGCCAACGCCCTCCTCGTCCGCACCTGCGCGCTCTTCCACGACATCGGCAAGACCGCGCATGCCGCATTCTTCACCGAGAACCAGCGCGACGGCGTCAACCCCCACACCGGCATGACGCCCGAGGAATCAGCGCGCATCATCAAGCAACACATCACCGACGGCGTCGAACTCGCCCGCAAACACCACCTCCCTCGCGCCGTTCTCGACGTCATCCGCCAGCACCACGGCACCACGTTGGTCCGCTATTTCTATCACCGAGCGGTCCAAGCCAGCCAGTCCCTCTCCGGACCCGCCGCCACCGTCAGTGAGGAAGCATTCCGCTACGATGGCCCGCGTCCCCAATTCAAGGAGAGCGCGATCATCTCCCTCGCTGACGGCGTCGAAGCCGCCTCCCGCTCCCTGCGCGAAGCCACGCCCGCACAACTCAGCGAACTCATCGATCAGATCGTGCAGGACCGCATCCGCGACGGCCAGCTCGACGAAGCGCCCCTCACGTTCATCGAGATCGCCCGCGTGAAAAACAGTTTCCAGTTCACGCTGCTCAACATGCTCCATTCGCGCGTGCCGTATCCGGGCAGCGACTCGAAACCCGCCCAAGCCTAGGCACGAGCCGCGCCCGTCCTTCCGCCGCGCCCGTGATCGAGCGCACGGTCAGCATCAGCAATCGCCACCCGCGCCTTCGCTTCAACCGCACCGCCGTGCTCGCGATCATCGCGACGCTCGACGCGCGCCGCGATCTCTTCCGCGGCGGCTGCCCCGCCGGCGAACTCTCGCTCGCCTTTCTCACCGACCGGGCGCTCGCGCAGCTTCACGCTGAGTTTCTCGACGACCCTACCACCACCGACGTCATCACATTCGAGGGCGACGCCGCCGCCGGTCTTCCGCCCGGCACAGGTTCCGCCGGCGAGATCTGCGTGTCCGCTGATACCGCCGCCGCCTACGCGCGCGAACACGGACGCGATTTCTCGAGCGAACTCACGCTCTACGTCGTGCACGGCTGGCTGCACCTCGCCGGCTACGACGACCTCCAGCCGGCGAAGAAGCGCGAGATGCGTCGCGCCGAAGCCCGTGCCATGAAACTCCTCTCGGACCTCCGCCCGCGTTTCACGCTCCGCCCGCAGAAAAAGGCCAAATCGTCCAAGCGTTGAGGCAACTCGCGCCGCTCCGCGTCCCGATCCGGCCCGCACTCTATCCCGACTTGGTCCGCACTCTGTCCCGACCCGGCTCGCACCGTGGCTCGACCCGGTCCGCACTGTGGCTCGAGCGCGCAGACGATTGCTGGGTTGCTGCGCGGAAGCGGCGTGGTTTTTCCGTGCGTCGTTTGTGGCGGCTGGCTATCTCACTGCCGCCATGTCCACGTCCAAGACTTCACTCGCTTCGTTTCGCACCGCCTTTTTCTCGGGCTTGCTCCTGCTCGCCCCGTTGGTGGTGACGATCTGGGCGTTTGGGAAAATCATCGAACTCGTCGGCGGCACGATCAGCCCGCTGTTCATCCGGCAGCTGCCGGAGCGTTTGCAGGAACTGCCGTTGGTGTGGGAGCTGGTTGGCACGTTTGTCGTGATCATCCTGGTCACGCTCCTCGGCTACCTGTCGCGCTACGTGTTCGGGAAATACTTCTGGGAGGTCGGCGAGCGGGCGATCCTGAGCATCCCGGGAGTCGGCCAGGTTTACAGCTCGGTGAAGCAGATCGTGGACACATTCGGCACGCAGAATCGCAATCTCTTCAGCAAGGTGGTGCTGGTGCCGTTTCCAACGACCGGCACGTGGGTCATCGGATTCCTGACCGGCAAGACGCAGGGCGAGGCGCAACATAGGACCGGCGAGGAAGTGTGGACAGTTTTCGTCCCGACGACGCCGAATCCGACGAGCGGATTTCTGGTGCTGTTTCCCAAGGAAAAAATCGTGGAGCTCGATATGTCGGTCGGCGAAGGCATGAAGATGATCATCTCCGGCGGCGCGGTCGTGCCGCCGTGGCCGACCACGAACGTCGCGGCGGTCACCTCCGCCCCCTAGGCGAAGCTCGCCTGCCAACGCGGCCCTGCAGCGCGTCACGTTCAAACATGCCTGGGCAATCGCTCTCGTTTGACGCGTTCGTGCTGGCGAAGCGTCCGCCGACCGAGGCCTTCCAGCCGCTCACCGTCTTCTGCGTCGAGCACGGCATCCTGCGCGTGCTGCAGCGGCAGCCGAGAAAATCGGCGGGCACAATCTCGCCCTTGGATCTGTTCGATGAAGCGGCGTTGACGATCGAGAGTTCAAACCAGGGTCAAACGTGGTTTCTGAAGGAGGCGCGCATCCTCTCCCGACACAGCACGATCGGCCGCAACTACTCCGCGCTCCTGCACGCGTCGGCGGTGTCGAGCCTGATCGCCCGCAATCCCGTGCCCGACGAAAGTCGCGGCGCGGTCGCGAAGCTCCTGAAGCAGGCGCTGAGTGCGTTCGCGGCGAGCGCCCGCCCCGACATCGTCCGACTGAAGAGCGTGTATTTGTTTGCGCGCGACGAGGGTCATCCGGTGGCGCAACAGTGGTTTCCCACCCTGCCGGCGTCGGATCGGAGCGAGCTCGCGAAACTCCTGAATCAACCGCTGGCGGCACAAGATGCCTCCCCTGCGGTGGTGGAGCGGCTCACGGCCCGGCTCGAAGAGTATCTGCGTGGTCACACGGAAATCGTGTTCGATTGAGCAGGTCCGCACGCATCGGGTCAGATGCACCGCCCAGACGCGGGAGTGCCGCTCACCGATCCACACACCGCACCAAGAAGTAAGCATGGGCGCGTCGAGCGCGGGCTTGGCTTTTCGCGCGCGCTGACCTTCGTGGTTCACTCTCCATGGAATTCGATCTCGACCAACGCACCGCCAGTTTGAGCGTGGGCGAGTTCGCAGACTTCTCCACGGGGCCGCGTGACAGCGGAGGCGGCAGCGGCGGAATCTGGCGGGCCCAGCTCGGCACGCATTGGCACAACGAGCTGCGCCAGCGCACCGCGAGCGAGGAACCGCAGGCGAGCTTTGAAGTTCCGATCACCGGCACGCTGTGGCACCGCGGCTGGACCATTTCCCTCACGGGCCGGATCGATCAACTCGTGCCCCGCGCAGGCGAACTCGTGCTGCGCGAAATCAAGACGGTCACCCGCCCGCTGCCGGCGGAAGAGGCGGACCTGCGCGCATCGTATCCTTCGTATTTCGCGCAACTCGCCGTTTACGCCGCACTGCTGCGCGTGGACACGAGCGCGGAGATCGCAGGTCTGCCCGGCCACGCCGCCGGTCAGGTCGTGCGGCCTGAACTGGTGTTCGTTGAAACCGCGTCGGGGCTCGCGCAAACGATCGAGCTCACATCGGCGGACGAGTCTTTTCTCGTCGTGCAGCTCGAGCGGGTGGCGGAGTTCCTCGACCTGCGCCATCGCGCGCGCGAGCGCCTGCGGCATCTTGCGTTCCGCCCGGCATTCTCGACCCTGCGGGCCGGACAGGAAACGACGCGTGAGGAATTGCGTTCGGCGTTCGAGCGCACGCCGCTGGTGTTGTTCGAGGCGCCGACTGGGTTCGGCAAGACCGGCGTTTTGCTGGAGTTTTTGCTCACGCAACTGCGTTCGGGACATTTCGACCGTGCGCTCTACCTCACGAGCAAGTCCACCGGACAACTGCAGGTCGTGCACACGCTGGACCGGATGACCGCGCCAGGTCCCGATCTCGAGAGCGGCACCGCGGTCGCGGCCTGGCACGTGCGCAACAAGGGCGAGCACTGCGTGAACGATACGTTTCACTGCGTGCGCGAAAACTGCCGTTTCCTCGAGCGGCTCGAGGCGCGCTGGCCCGGCTGCGGACTCGCGCGCTTCTATCAGTTGGAACGGCATCCGCGCGATCTCGACACGCTACGCGAAGCAGGCCGGCACGCGACGATCTGCCCCTACGAGATCACGCGCACCGCGCTCGCGTTCAACGACGTGTGGGTCGGCGACTACAACTACGTCTTCGCCCCGGCCAACCGCACGCTGTTCTACGGACAGCCGGGGTTCGCGCCTGCACGCACGCTGCTCGTGATCGACGAGGCTCACAACCTGCCGTCACGCGTGGCTGATGCGTATTCGCACGTCGTGCTCGCCGAAGACGCCCGCACGGTGCTCTCGGAGCTCGATCACGTGCGCGCCCCGCGATCACTCCTGCGCGCATGGGAAAGCTGGACGCAACTCCTACTCGCGCTCGCGCCCGTCGAGTCGCTCGATCCTGCACTCGAAGCCGACGTGGCCGACACGTTGACCCGGATTGCCGACGAACTCGCGACCGTGCCGCTCGACTACGCCGCGCTCGGTCCCCGCATCGCGGAGCAACTTTGGACCGTGCCGCAACTTGTCGGGTGGCTCGATGACTCGCGGCTGCGCAAACTCCTGTGGTGTCCTCGCGCGGGCCAGCTCTCGTTCACCTGCATCGACGCGGCGGATGCGATCGGCGACGCGTTGCGCGAGTTTGGCGGCGTGGTATGCGCCAGCGCGACGTTTGGCCCTCCGGCGGAATTTGCGCAGGCCTGCGGGTTGACGGAGCCGAGCCCCGTGCACGTGGTCGCGCACACCCCATGGCGCAGCGGTGCTTACGACGTGGCGGTGGATGCACGGGTGGACACGACCTTCCAACAGCGAGCCCGACACGTGCCCACGACCGCTGCGACCGTGGCCGCGTTGCACGACGCAGCGCGAACGATCCCAGGCGGGGACAATGTCTCCCGTTGCGTCGCGGTGTTTTTTCCAAGTTACGCCTACGCGGAGAATGTCGCCCGCGAAGTCGAGCGCGCCACTCCGCTGCGAGTGGCCTTGCAGCCCCGTCTGCACCAGCTCGCCGCGCAAACCGCTTGGGTCGAGGAGGCTCTCGCGTTGAGCGACGCGATGTTTCTGGTGCTGGGTTCAAGTTTCGCCGAGAGCATCGACCTGCTCGGCGGACGTATCGCTTATGCGATGGTCGTCGGTCCGGCGCTTCCGGAGGTCAACGCCGTGCAGCGAGCCCGACTCGCCGAGTATGCTCCCCTCGGGCGCGCCGCGGCGATCCGGCGCGTCTACCAAATCCCCGGCATGACCAAGGTGAACCAGGCGCTCGGTCGGCTTGTGCGCGCTCCCGGCCATCGCACGCGCGTGCTGTTACACTGCCGGCGGTTTCTCGAAGCCGACTACGCGCGGCTGCTCGCGACTGACTACCAGTTCGGCACCAACATTCTCGATCAAGCCGACTTCTCGAAATGGCTGGGGGAGCGACCGGCAGCAGCGACGCGGTGAGGCTTGTCACGGACGCGTAAAAGAAGCGTCACCCTGCGCCCGAGAATTGCGCGTTGCCCGCGCTTGTTGCCTCCGTCTTCGTCACTAATCTGCAGCTATGTTTCGTGTGTCTCGCTTCCTCGTTTTTTTCCTGCTCGCGCCCTGGCTCCATGCGGCGCTACCCGCGCCAAAGTTCACGGCCAAGGAGCGCGCCCAGGGCTACCGTGAGGACGCGGTCATTGCGAAGCCGCGCCCCGGTGTGCGCTTGGTCATCGAGGAGTTCGAGACGCGACAAGGGATGCGCGTGCAACGCCGCTTCTCCGAGTTGGGCAATCTGCGCGTGTTGCGGCTGCGGTCCGGTGATTCGGCGGATTACGCGATCAAGCGCCTGCGCGCCTCCGGGCACTACGAGTATGTCGAGCCCGACCGCATCCTGAAGGCGCGCCTGACACCCACTGACTCCCGCCTTTCCGAGCAGTGGGCATTGCGCAACACCGGGCAGCAGGGGGGCAAGAGCGGGGCCGACATCGGTGCGATCGCCGCGTGGGACACGCTCACCGACGCGAGCTCGGTCACCGTCGGCATCGTGGACTCCGGCATTCTCCTCGACCACGTGGATCTCAAGGCGAACCTCTGGAAAAGCTCCACGGGACGTCACGGCATCTCGGCCATCGATGGCGACGGGGCCATCAGCGACACCAATCCCAACGACTCCGATTCGGGCCACGGCACCCATATCGCCGGCATCATCGGCGCGGTCGGCAACAACCACGCAGGCGTAGCCGGCGTCGCATGGACAACCCGCCTTATGGCGCTCCGCTTCCTGCACGGAGCGGAGGGTGAGGGCACCACCTCGGACTCCATAGCGTGCCTCAACTACGCGGTAAACAACGGGGCCAAGGTCATCAACGCGAGCTACGGCTCCGGTTCGTATTCGAAGGCTGAATACGACGCAATCAAGCGCGCCCGGGACAAGGGCGTGATCGTGGTCGTCGCCGCCGGCAACGATTCCAGCAACAACGATCTCGTCCTCGACTATCCCGCGGGCTATCCGCTCGACAATATCGTCGCCGTGGCCGCCACCGACCGAAAGGACCGGCTCGCCGGCTTCTCGAATTTCGGCGCCGGATCGGTGGAAATCGCCGCTCCGGGCGACGAGATTTTCTCCACCTACAACGGCTCCACCTCCGACTACGCCACGCTCTCCGGCACCTCCATGGCAGCACCGCATGTCACCGGCGCCCTCGCCCTCCTGCGCGCCAAGTATCCGAAGGATACTTACCGGCAATCGATCAACCGGCTACTCCGCTCCGTCGACCGCCTCTCCGCGCTTAGCGGCAAGGTCCAATCTGGCGGCCGGTTGAACCTCGCCACCGCGCTCAAGCAGTCGAGCACCAAGCCTTTCAACGACGCATTCTCCCGGCGCGCCTCGCTGGTCGGCGAAAATGTCCGCGTGCGCTCCTCCAATACCGGTGCCACCCGGCAAAGCGGCGAACCCTCCAGCTCCTACCAATCCACCCTCTGGTGGACGTGGAAAGCGCCCACCACCACGCAAGTGGAGTTCTCCACTGAGGGCAGCAGCTACAACACCCACCTCGCGATCTACACCGGCTCGAGTCTCTCCAAGCTCAAGCTCGTCGGCTCCAACAACGACGCGACTAGCTCCACCAAAACCAGTCGGATTGTGCTCAAGGTGAAGGCGGGCACCACCTATCAGATCGCGGTCGGCAGCCGTTCTTCCGCCACCGGTTATACTGCCCTGCGCATCGGTTCGATCCCCGCCAACAACACGTTCTCGAAAGCCAAGGCGCTCTCCAAGAACTCGCAGGTGAAAGTCTCCGGCACCACGCGCAACGCCAGCCGTCAATCCGGGGAGCCTCTCGCTGTATCCGGCGCGTCAGGACACTCCGTCTGGTATAAGTGGACCGCGCCGTCTTCCAAGCGCTACTCGCTGGCCGTCTTCGCCACTCAGATCGATACCGTCGCGGCCGTCTACACCGGCACGAAGGTAACTTCGCTGAAGAAGATCGCCTCGAACGATAACAACCAGAACGCCGACAACTCCGACGCCCTCGTCTCCTTCAACGGGAAGAAGGGCACCACGTATTACTTCCAGGTCGACGACTACAAGCAAAGCGGCAATGACGGCGCCGAGTTCATCCTCACTCTCACCGATTCGCTTTGGGAGTTTCCCACTTTTGACGAGGTCACCTCGTCTCCTGCGGTCGGCAGCGACGGCACCGTATTTTTCGGCTCGCTCGACGGCTACGTCTATGCGGTCAACCCCAGCGGGTCGCTGAAGTGGCAGTATCCTTCGGCGACCGAGGCCGGTATTGAGCACGGTATCGACGGCGCATCCCCGGCCATCGGCTCCGATGGCATGGTCTACATCGGGGGTTATGACGGCTATCTCTACGCCATCCGTGCAGACGGCACTCTCCGGTGGCGCCGCGCCCTCGAGTCTGCCATCTCGTCGACTCCGGCGATCGGTGCTGACGGCACTATCTATGTGCGTGACGACGCCAAACTCTACGCCTTCACCACATCGGGCATCATCCGCTGGAGTTACGAACTGTCCGGAACGGGCACCTACTCCTCCCCGAGTGTCGGCAAGGACGGCACGATCTACGTCGGCTCCAATGGCTATCTCCATGCCGTCAACAAAAACGGCTCTCGCAAGTGGCGCTTCCGCACCGACGACGATGTTTACACCTCTCCGTCAATCGACGGATCCGGCATCGTCTATCTCGCGACACTCAAAGGCACTGTCTATGCCGTGAAAGACAATGGCGCCTCGGCCAGCGCGAAGTGGACGTGGAAGAACTCCACCGGCTCCAGCATCACCTCCTCCCTCGCGCTCGCTTCAGACGGCACGGTCTACTTCGCGGCCTACGACAAATACCTCTACGC
>JAEYQF010000159.1 GCA_023410155.1 Verrucomicrobiota bacterium
CGGTAGCCACGCCACTGCCCCGTCGCGCTGCGCCGCCGGCTCGGCTTCCAAAACGCCGATGGCCGATTCGGAGGCGCCCGGTGCGTAGGAATAAACATTACCGTGCCGCGCGACGATCTGGAGCGCACCGTCCACCGAGCGCGCCAGCGCGACCGGTTGCGGAATCGCATCGGTCACGACGGAAACGCCGCGCGCTTCCGACCACGCGTAAATCGTGTGGCGGTCCTGATCGACAAAGTAGACTCCGCCCGCCCCATCAGGGATCAAGGCGTCGATGGCCGTGAATCCGCCCGCGAGTTTCGTCGTGCGCGACGGCTTCGGCGCTGGCGGTTTCTCTCCCGAAATCTTGAGCCAGGCGATCTCGCGAGAACGCACGTCCACGCCGTGCGTCGCGTCGACGAGTGTGTTGTCGAAACTGAGTTTGCCCGGGCTGTAAACGTGGACGCCGCGGAAGTGGAGATTGCGCGAATTCGTCACGCGAATCCCGGTCACATACGGGGTTGGCATGTCGACGCGGTAGATGAAGAAGTTCGCGATCAGCAAATCGCGGCATTCTTCGATCTCGAGCGGCAGCGCCTGCCCGCTTTCGCCGCGTTCCTCCTCGGTCTGCAGCGCGTAGAAACTCCAGTTGGCCACGCGTCGGAGGATGACCTCGCTGCGCACGTGGTGCTCGCTCGACATCGCATACACGCGGCCGGGAGTCGTTGTATCCGAAACATACATACCGGCCGACGCGAAGGGGCTGGGCGTCCAGATGCCCTTGAAGGTCCCCCCGCCACCGTCGGTGACCCAAAGGCTCCAGTGTTGCGAGTCCCAGCGCCGCGCCGGATCGGGATCGGCCGTGCGGTTGTCGTTATAGATCTCCGGATAGGTGCCGTCGGGCGCGTAGGTCCCATGACCGCCGAGGAAGCGCACGTCGTTCACGAGTGAGTTTTCACCCGACCGCCAGAGAAGCGCGACGGCGCGGTTGTTGACGCCGCCGGTGTCGAGTCCGAGGCCATTGATGATATTGGTGCCGCCGCGGGGAGTCTCGACGAGCGGCACGGGCGAGCCGCGTCCGCGGAAAGGCGGAGGGCGCCTCCACGAGCGCGGAATGCCTGCCGCCGAGGCAGTCTCCGGCCGAGCGCTCGGGCCGTTGACGCCCTGAAACGCGGCGGTGAAATCGTCGATCACGATTTGCGCGGTGATCGGATTCAGCCCGATGAGAACCGTATCCGGGCCGAGCGTGAGCGTATCCGTGACGCGGTAGCGGCCCGTCGGAAAATAAAGCACACGATGCTGCGCGATGGCGGCGCGGAGGACGGCGGTGTTATCGGTCGTGCCGTCGCCTTTCGCGCCCAGCGCGCAGACGTTGATCCACTCGCGCATCGGCGGAAGTGGAGCGACATCACTCGGCGGAAGTTCGGGCAGTTGCGCGATCGGCTCGAGATCGGAGGTGGTCTTGATCTCAGGCGTGGCGCCGAGGTCCTCGATGTGCAGGCCGTGAGAAAACTGCGCCACGCGATACAACGGGCCCGCGCCAGCGACCTCGCGATCGTGATCGCGCAGTCGGACCAGCACCGGCACGTCGCGACACACGATGTTCTGCAGATTGATTTGGGTGCGCGCGCTCTTGTCCTCGCCGAACACGATCGCCGGACCGGCGACGTTTTCGAACCGACAGTCCTGCATGAAGAGTTCCTCCGCACGGTTTTCGCGCACCAGGATCACCGTTGGGACGTTCTTGACGTGAAGGCGGAGCAACGTGAGTCCGCCCTCTTCAGTCTCGATCGCGGCGCGCCGTTGACCTTCGAAGACCGAGTCGAGCAACACGAACGGCCAACTCGGCGAAGGCTTGGTTGTGGTGATGCCGAACTCGCCACCGAAGAAGCGGAGGTGCGAGGACTCGTTACCCACTTCCTCGACACCAGCGCGGCCCTCGCCGATGTGGAAATCCATGTGCGAGAGAAAACCATGCTGCGCGTAGTGCGAGCGCACGCCGATGGCCGCAGGATTGCCGGGCTGAATCTCGATATCGATGTTGCTCATCGCCGAGTAAAAGGTGCCGGGATTCGCATCGCGCACGGGCTGATCGGGCGAGGACGGCCGATCGCTCACGAAATGCACCAGGTATTTACCGCGGCCCTCCTGATAACCGGGCGTGTTCGCGCCGAGCACGAGCGCCGGGCGTTGCGCACCATAACCGATCAATCGGATGCCGCTCCACACGAGCAGCGTGCTGGTCACGCGATAGCGACCTTCGGGCAGAAAGACGATGCCCCGGCGCGTCGTCTCCTGCACGCGATCGATCGCGCGTTGAAGGCCAGCCGTGTCGTCGCCGATTCCGTCACCGCGCACGCCAAACTCGGCTGCGGACACGTAAACCGCCGCCGAATCATCAGGCCTCTCCGTGTAAATGGAAGCTCCCCAAGCGGACGCTACACCCCATCCGAACAGCAAAGTCATTTTGAATAGGCGCATAGGAGATCGCCCCGCAAAAACACGGTTTGTCATACATTATATGACTTTGTGTTTGGGCTGCGCAGGCGGAAGGAGGATGGGCGGCGCGGAGCGGTGGTTTGTGCGGGGACGCGTGGTGGGCCTCGCGTGCGCGGCTCGGGTCAGCGCGGGGACAGGTTGTGAGAGACCTTACTCGCGCTGATAGATGCGGACATAGTCGACTTCCATGCGTTGCGGGAAGACCGACGGATCGACACCCTTTTGGCCGCCCCATTCGCCACCAACAGCAATGTTCAATAGCAGGTGGAAATCCTTGTAGAAGGGCCAAGACGTCCAATCGCCGCCATCTTTGCGGGAGGTGAAATAGTGCCGGTCGTCGACGAAGACGCGAATCTCCTCGGCGTCCCATTCCAGCGTATAGACGTGGAACGCTCTCGTGGCGTCCGGCACGGGGGTCTTAGCCGTGCGCTGGGTGTTGATGCGCCACTGGTGCGCCTGCGTGTGCGTCGAGGCATGAACCACGCCCTCGTCGAAACCGACGTGCTCCATGATGTCGATCTCACCGTTGTCGGGCCAGCTGCCGTTGCCGAGATCCCAGACCGTGGGAAGCATCCAGATCGCGGGCCAGGTGCCGAGGCCGCGTGGGACTTTGGCGCGAATCTCGAAGCGGCCGTAGGTCCAGTCGCCGAGGCCTTTCGTCACGAGGCGCGCGGAGGTGTATTCGCGTTCCTGATACTTCTCGCGGCGCGCCTCGACGATCAGATGACCATTCTCCACGCGGGAGTTCTCGCGGCGGTCGGTGTAGAACTGCAGCTCATTGTTGCCCCACCCGCCTCCGCCGATGTCATAGGTCCAGCGTTTCGGATCGGGCGCGCCGGTATAGTCAAACTCGTCGGACCAGACGAGTTTCCAGCCGCTGGGCGCAACGACCGGATCAGCGGCGCGAGCCGCGAGGGTGCCGAGCACGGTCAGCACCGCGAAGGAAGTGAATGAAAAGAGACGGGAGGAACGCATGAGGAAGGAGAGTTCAGGGTTTTAAGCGGACGCCGGGTCGGCGTCGCCCTTGCGGGCCAGGAGGTCGCGCTCGATCTGCTTCACCGTAGGCTCGTCGAGCTTGTAAAAGAAGATCGCGAGGCCGCTGAGCAGACCGAAAACGCCGGGCAGGAGGCTGAAAAGGATCGTGATGCCGTGCAGCGCCCGCGGCGATTGGGCGGCGTTAGCGATGAACCCGAAGTAGCTAAGCAACCAGCCGATCATCGCGCTGCCGATCGCGAGGCCCACCTTTTGCGCGAACACCGTGGCCGAAAACACCAGTCCGGTGGCGCGTCGATGAAACTTCCACTCACCGTAATCGGCGGTGTCCGCGTAGAGCGACCAGACGATGGCGGGCGTCGGTCCGGCCGCGAGCTGGCCGACGACGTTCAGCACGTAGAGCAGCGTGATGTTCTGCGGATCGACGAAATAGAATGCCATCATCGTGACGGCATTGAGGCACGTGAGCGTGATCATCAGTTCCCGGCGCGCCATGAACTTCAGCAGGAACTTCGTGGAGAGAGCCCCGCCGATGAAGCAGAGGAAGCCTACGAGGTTGAACGTGCCGAGCGCGGCCTCGTTCCCCACCACGTATTTGAAATAATAGATGCCGGAGCCGCTGCGCATCCCGACGTTGGTCAGGTTGAGGAACGCGACGAAGAACAGGATCAGCCACGGCATGTTGGCGCTGAGATCCTTCACGTCGCGGCCGAACGAGGACTTCTGCGCCGGCGGCGGCTTCACCCGCTCGCGGGTGTTGGCAAAGGTGTAGAGGAACATCGCGACGGAAACCACGGCGAACACCGCCATGGTGTTGCGGAATCCGACCGCCTGGTTGCCCGTCTCGCCGGAGAGCGCGTCCTTCAGCCACGGCACCAGCCAGCCAATGAGCAGGGCGCCGACGAACGCGCAGGCGAAGCGGTAAGTCGAGAGTGAGGTGCGGTCCTCCGAGGAGGACGACATCACCCCCATGAGCGCGCCATAGGGCGTGTTGATGAAGGCGTAGGCGATGAGAACCGCGGTGTAGGTGAGATAGGCGTAAACGAGTTTGCCCTGCGGACCGAAGTCCGGATTGGCAAACATGAGGTATCCAAGAATTCCATACGGAATCGCGCCCCACAGGATGTAGGGGCGAAACTTGCCCCAGCGGGTGTCGGTGCGGTCCGAGATCGCGCCGATCACCGGGTTGAGCACCGCGATCAGGATCGGCGTGACGAACATCAGCGTGCCCACCGCGGTGGACTCGAGGCCGAAGATGTCCGTGTAATAGTAAACCAGGAACAGATTGAATGCCTGGAAGTAGAAGTTGGACGCGGTGTCGCCCAATCCATAGGCGAACTTCTCTTTGAACCCCAGCCGCTGGCCGGAGGGAGTGGAGGTCGAGGTCATGAGTTTTTGGGCGAGTCGAGAGCTGAATCGTAATGGAACCAGTCAAAATCCGCGGGCAGGCCGCGATCGCTCGAGTCCTGCGCACAGAGGACCGCAAACGCACCCGTAAAGGCCCACCCCACGCCGCCCTCCACCGGATAATCGTCTGACAGGGTCGTGGCATCGAGCACGGGGCCGAGCGGCTTCTCGCCCGCGCCGTCATCGAAGAAAAACTGCAGCGCTTCGAGATGGATCCGCGCGCCGAGGGTGACTTCACCACGAGGCGAAATCACCTGCGGCTGCGGGAGCACGAAACGATAACGACGATTGTCGCACGCGAGCACCTGCACGACACGCTCGCCCCGATCGTTTGCGGTGACATACGCGTGATAGAAGTTCGCGGTGTTGTAGTAGAGCGCGAGTCCCGCCTGTTGCTGGAACGACTCGGGACTGAACGAGAGCCGGGTCGCGACGCGGCAGTGATGATGCAGCAAGCGGAATCCGAGCGCGCTCTGCTCAAACGTGGATTGAAGTGAATAGCGTCCCCGCAAACGAAGCCAGCCCGGCCGCTCCGACAGGGAGAGCCACGGCGCGTCGAGCGGCTCGCGCAGCGAATTCCAATGCGGCGAGAGTGCCGGCGTCGCGAAATCGTCGCGGAACGAATCCAGATACGGTCGTTGCTCCGGCGCACCGGGCAGCTCGAACTGCGCGCGCGGCAGATTGCCTCCGCCCGCGAGACGCGGCCACTCTCCGGCGGGCCAAACGAGTGGTTGCAGCGCCGTCTCCCGGCCCAGGATACAGCGGCGATGCGGCCCGACGGGCCGACTGCACAGATGGACGAGAAACCAGCGTCCGTCGGGACTCTCGACGAACGACGCGTGCCCGGCTTTCTGCAGCGGGGCGTCCGGTCCCTCGGCCGACGTGACGATCGGGTTCTGCGGATGCAGTTCGTAGGGCCCCTCGATCGTGCGCGAACGACAAACCGTGACGGCATGGGTCCAACCGGTGCCTCCCTCGGCCGTGACGAGGTAGTAGTATCCATCCTTTCGATACAGGTGGGGACCTTCAGTGATGCCGAGCGGCGATCCGTCGAAGATGACGCGAGGCTCGCCGATCAGCTTTTGCTCCGCGACGGAATACTCCTGCAGCGTGATGCCGGCGAAGGCATCCATCCCGGTCGAGTTGCGCCAGCGCTGGCAAGCCAGCCATTTGCGGCCGTCGACATCGTGGAAGAGCGACGGATCAAAGCCACTCGCGTTGAGCGTGACGGGCTCCGACCAGGGACCCTGGATGTGCTCAGCAGTGACGAGGTAATTGCGGACGTCCTTGAATGGCCCCTGCAGGCTCTTCGCGTCGGAGTAGAGCAGCCAAAAACGTCCATCAGCGTGCGTGAGGCAGGGCGCCCACACGCCACCCGAGTCGGGATTGCCGCGCATATCGAGCTGCGAGCGCCGCGTCAGCGCGCCACCCAAGGGCTCCCAGTTCACCAGATCGGGAGAGCGATGGAGGCGCACGCCCGGCCACCACTCGAAGGTGGAGGTCGCGAGATAATAGGTCTCGCCCACGCGACAGATGCTCGGGTCGGGGTGAAAGCCGGGAAGGATGGGGTTGAGAACTCGAGCCATGGCGAAAGAGACGGAAGTGTATCCAGCTTCTGGTTACAACCGGTCGTTACGAAAGCCGCTCCCGAGCGGGCGCGGGCGGGGCGATCCGGGCGACCCACGCGGGAGGCGGGCCGCCGTAGAAGTTATCGTTGGGGTGCATCACGATGCCACGAGCGTGCCTTGGGGTTTGACGAAGGCAACTGAGGGAAGTTGCGGGAGGCGGCCCGCCGTTGGATACGATGCGCGGGCCAAACGAGACGGTCCCATGGCGCGCAGGGAAGAATAACCATGACTCGCAGCGGGCCACGGGCCCGCGAACAAAGAAAAAACCGGCGCCCCTTCGCGAGGGCGCCGGTTGAATGAACACCCAAAGAGGTGAGGCACGCCGCACGATGTCGGCGCGCCGGGGAACTCAGAAGCGATAGCCGAGCTCCATGCGCACGGCGCGACCCGGAGCGTAGATCAGACCGTAGAGGTCCTTGTCGTTCGCCAGATTGAACACGTTCAACTGAACGTAGAGATCGTGCGCGTTGATCTTGAACGGATAGCGGACCATCAGGTCGAGGTTCAGGCGGGCCTTGTGCTTGAGAATCGTGAGCTCGCCCTTGCCATTGGTCTGCTTCTGGCCGGCGACAGTGATGCCGGAGAAGTATTCACGCTCCGATTCCCACTGGCCGCCGAGGCCGAGTTCGAGGCCCTTGAGCGGCGTCGCGTCGGTGAAGGAGTAGTGAGCCCAGAAGCTGACCGAGTGCTTGGGCGTGTCGTCGCGGCTCTGACCCGCGCCCCAACCGATTCCGGTCCAAGTGGAGGTATCGCTCGGGTCGGTGTAAACCTCGTCCAAGTCATAGCCCGTCAGACCCCAGTTGCCGTCCGGGAAATACCAGATGGCCCAGCGATTCTCCGGATGCGGATAGCGAATGAACTTACCCGGATTGGTGATGATGCGCTTGGTGTGAGCGTAGGTCATCACGAACTGAAGATTGTCCAAGGGGGTGAACATGATCTGCGCGTCCCAACCGTCGGACTGATCTTCCTGCTGCACGAAGGCCTGGTAGCCGTTGCCGTCGCCGCGGTCTTCCCAGCCGTTGTTCGTGTTTTCGTCGGCGGTGTAGAGCCAGCCCGGCCAGCCGGGCATCGTGGTCTTGGTGAGGTCAAAAACGCGATCGAGGTAGGCGGCGCCAGCGGCCTCTGAGGCGTTGACATACCAGTTCGGCGTGCCGTTGACGTCACGTTGGTAAAACGCACCCGCGGTCACACCGGCATTCCACTCGGCGAGCGCGGCGTCAGCGGCACCGTTGCCACCGTTGCTGCCGCCCGGGACGCTGCTCGGGCTGAAATTACCGACGTTGTAGACGATGGGACTGTCGGCATCGAAGGTGCCCTTGAGGGTGGGCATCCACCACTGGCCGAACGGCACGCCGTTACGCTTGATCTTGAATTTGCTGATGGTGCCGGAAATGCGGCCGTCCCACAGGTCGATCTTCACGCCGAACTCTTCGCTCTTGGCGATGGTGGAGCCGATGGGCTGGCCGGCGGCATCGCGCTTGCCGTCGAAGTTGGGCTGCACGCCCTCCGCGCGGAGCGCGTAAACGCTTACCTGCGGGAGCACTTTCACCATGGCACCGATTTGTGTGGTGTCTTCGCTTTGCGAGGGGCGCCACGAGAAATCGTTGGCGGGCGTCGGGTGATAGGTGATCGAGCGGACCGAGTTGTCGTTCTTGTCGCGACGCACACCACCAACGATCGTGAGCCGGTCGTCGAGGAACTTGCCTTGGTAGACCGCGTAATCGCCGATGTTTTCGGCTTCGGTCCGGATGTGATTGATGCGGACCATCGCGGCGTCGGGTGTGCCGTCGCCCTGCTGGCCGAAGCGGATATAGGACGTGTCGGTCGGTCGCTTGTAGTTGAAGGTATTATTGGCCGTGCGCGTCAGATCGGTGACGAGCTCGGCGTTCTCGATGGAACGGCCGAAGAGGAAGCTGTTTTCGATCGCGAGCCACTTGCGCTCCTGGAAGAGCTTGAGCGAGTAATTCAGCTCCAGGCGGAACTGTTCGCGGAGGTGCTCCTCCTGCGCGTCGCTCCAGTTGTATTCGAAGATCGTGTTCGGCGTCTCTGCACGCGCGAACTCGCTCGAGCCGTTGGCGACATCGATCGGGATCACGGTGATTGTGTCGCGAAGTTCGACCGGGCCGACGTTCTGGCGCATGGAGCCGTTTACGTCGCGGGCGTCCCACGTGACCTTGGCGCGATTATAACCGGCGAGGAGATTGAGCCCTTCGAAGACTTCCTGCGTCACCTGCGCACGAAGATTGTCCTGCTTGGAATCGCGGAACGTGTCCGGGCCCGACCAGCGGAACGTGCGGTTGTCCTTGCCGTCAAACTCCACGAAGCCGGAGCTCTGGAGTCGGTCCGCCTGACCAATGCCGTCGATGTCGGAACGCGCACGCACGCTCTGGAAACCGAGGCCCTTCTCGTGCTGTTCGCCGATTTCGAAGTCGACCAGAATATCGGTCTTCGCGAACGGCTTCCAATTCACGCTGGGCGAGATGAACCAGTGATCCTCGTTGTAGAGTTCCGTGTGGTTGCCGGTGTCCTGCCACGCGCCCGTGAGCCGGAAGCCGAGCTTGCCGGGCTCGCCGATCGGACCCGTGGTGTCGAGGAAGGCACGTTTGAAGTCGTGGCTGCCGTAAGCGGCGCCGACATGCGTGCTCTGTTCCTTCAGATCGGGCGTCTTCGGCAGGTAGTTCACCACGCCGCCGAAGTTGCCGATGCCGTAGAGCAGCGCGGCTGGACCGCGGACGACTTCGACACGACCAATGTTGATGGAATCCGTGGCGCTCTGGCGGCGATAGCCGTCGCGCAGCACGATGTCGGAGATGTAGCCACGAATCTTGTAGCTCGACTGCGTCTTGTTGGCGGTCACGCCCTCGGGGTTGTGCACGCCACCTGCGCCGTAGAAGGCGTTTGAGCCTTGGTCGTTTTGCGACTGCAGGATGATGCCGGAGCTGTAGCGGAGCGCCTGGCGCAGATCGACTGCTCCCGTATCGCGCACGAATGATTCAGTGATGACCTCGATCGGCATCGGCAGGTCCTTGATCGCGGTGTCGAGGCGGGTGCCGGAGATCGTGTTGGTCGCCTTGTATCCTTTGTCCTTGGACACATCGACCGTGAAAGGGGAAAGCACGACGGCCTCGTCTTCCGAGGGTCGCGGGTTGGCGGGTGCTTCTTGCGCCATGGTCGTCTGGGCCACAAGG
>JAEYQF010000162.1 GCA_023410155.1 Verrucomicrobiota bacterium
AGAATGACCGCATCGTAGGGCCGGCCGGTCGCGATCGCGCGGGTAAATTCATCCAGGGCTTCGGCCCCATCGGCCACACCGGTGGCCTCGAACCCGAGCCGCGCGAGCATCACCTGCCCGATGCGGCGGATATCCGCTTCGTCATCCATGAAGAGGACGCGGCCGCGCATGGCCGCCGAAGCGGCTGCCGGCGCTGGGGCCGGCTGGCTCGCCGGTTCAGCGATCGCGGCGGCGGGCAGCCAGATTTCGAAGCGGGAACCATGGCCGAGCTGCGACTGCACGGTGATGTGGCCATGGTGCTTCTTGATGATCGAGTAGACGGTCGCCAAGCCCAGGCCGCTGCCGGTCTTCTTGGTGGTGAAATACGGCTCGAAGATCCGCGTGAGATTTTCCGGCGGGATTCCCGGGCCTGTATCCGATATGCTGAGACGCACGTAGCGCCCGGCGGCGAGCCCCGGATGCCCGTCGACGATGGTTTCGTTCTTCAGCTCGATCGCGATCATGCCGCCTTCGGCCATGACCTCGCGGGCGTTGATGACGATGTTCTGCACGACCTGGCCGATCTGCCCTTTGTCGACGTCGGCGGACCAGAGCTCCGGGGGAGTGAGGATCTCGCTGCGAACCTTCGAGCCATGCAGGGCGAATCCGGCGACTTCGCGGACGACGTCAGAGAGGGAAACCGCGGCCCGGATGGGCGAGCCGCCCTTGGAGAACGTGAGTAGCTGTTGCGTGAGATCCTTGGCGCGCGTGACGGCCTTCATCGCCTCCTTCAGGCAGAACATGGTCTCGGCGTCGGTTTTCTCGTCGAGCGAAGCGAGCGAGAGGTTGCCCATCACGATCGTGAGCAGATTGTTGAAGTCGTGCGCGATGCCGCCGGCGAGCAGACCGAGCGACTCCAGCCGCGTGGCGCGCTGAAGCTCCGATTGCAACTGCGCCTCGCGCTGCAGCTGATCGCGAATCTGCGCGGTCTGCGCCTGCACCTGCCGGCGCAAAATCACGACCCAGCTCGTGACGAGCAGGATGCCCAGGGTGAGTGCGACGGCGATCGCGAGCACGCGTCCCCGCGTGAACCAGGACGGCTGGCGGAGAACTTTCACATCGGCGAGGGAACGCAGGAGCAGCTGGAATCCGATCGGTGCACCGTCGTCGTCGTAGCGCAGCTCATACACGCCCACCAGCGAGACCGTGCTGCCTTGCTGCGGCAGCACTTCCGTCGACCCATCCGCTTGCGCGAGCACAGCCTCGAACATGGCATCGCCCGATTGGAGTGTGAGTCGATACGCCGCGCGCGAGATGCCGCTGTCGATCAGCACGCCTTGCATGCGCACGAGACGCCCGTCGGAGTCGACCCGAAGACGGCCGGCGTCCGTGAGGATCTTGGGTTGCGGCTCCGTGTCCGCAGAGATCTTGCGCAAGATCGATTCACGCAAAACCACGCGACCACTCTGCCGGCCGGGGAAACCGACGGCCTCCACGCGGTCACCGGGCTGGAGCGATTGCGCTTCACGGGTGAGGACGAGGAGACTTTCGCCTTCTTCGCCGAGGTAGACGGACCGACCTGGCTGTTGCAGGAGCACGGTGCCGGAGACTTTCACCCGGCGGTAGAGCGACTGGAGGCTGCCGAACTGGCCCAGCGATGACATCGAACGGGACGGCACCGAGAATGGGTCGGCCGGTGCAGCCTCCTCGACTTGCACGAACTCTTCGGATGGCACCCACACCCGGATGCTCGTGAGCTTGCGTTGATCGTTGGCGGTCGCCGAACAGACGCCCTGCATCCGGATCACTGCGCCGATCATGTGAGACAAATCGACGGTGTTCGGCAGATAGGCTGAAAACACGCCGCCGGACGTGGTGATCTCCAAGACCGTCCAGCGACCATCTCGCGTGATCTGGCGCAGATAACCGCGCATCTCAACCCATTGGGCCTCCTCGACGCCGGTCAGCGCGTGCTCGAGGGAGATTTGCCGCGCCTCAGGCAGAGTAAGGTCGCCAATCCGGCGGGAGCGCTCACCAATCACGATGGGCGCAAACGCGCCCATGCCGGTGACGCCTTGCACTTCCACATGTCGGCCCGGAGCACGCGGCCGCGCGGGGTCCGAACCGCGAAAAACACTGATGCCACGGCTCGCGTCGCGAATGAAGTAGAACGGAGCATCAGGATGCGACCAGGTCACGACGCCCGATAACGTGACGGGATGTCCGACCGCGGCGTCTTCCGGAGAGAGCTCCATCACCTGCGCCGCGAGCCGGATGCGTGAAAGGGCCTGATCAGCTGGCTTCTCCGGCGGGGCACTCAACGAGCGGAAGGTGGCATCGGCCAGACGCCATTCCATGCCGGAGATATCCGGATATCCGACGGCTTCGACGAGCTCGTTGAGTTCAAACCGATGCGTCTGCCCCGATCGGATGTCGACCTGGCCCGATTGATCGCGAATGCGCAGGTAGCGCCCCGGCTCTTGCGCATGCACCCGTCCCGTCACCCGCACCAGCGTGTCCTTGGGCAACGACGGCAGCTGCTCGATCGGGGTGCTCGGTCGTTCGAAGCGGGCGTCCTCGGCCAGCCACCACAGTCGCTTCAGTTGCCGGGTGGACCCGGTCATCAATTCGAATGAAATCAACTCGTCGCGCTCCGAAACGCGGGGCGCACTGACTCCGGTGATGCGGATCACGGCGCCGGCGAGCTGGGGAACCGGCTCCGCCGGATCGAGCAGCACGTAGGTCGTGAACGACAGCCCGTCGGCCGACATGATCAGTCGCAGATGCGTCGAGTCGATCAGCTCCTGCCGCTCGACCAGTCCATCGAGTTCCACCAGCTTGTTCCGCAGCTCCACGGCGCGCCGCTGGATCGACGTCAACGGGACCGGAACCGCGCTCTCCGGCGGCAGCGGTGAGAACCGCGGCGAAACCATATTGGGCTCCGTGGTGCCGGGTGGGAAGGTGCCCTCGACACGCACGCGCGCGCCCGGACGCAGCAGGTCATGCTCGATGAAGCTGATATACGCCGCCCTCGAGTGATCCTGAGCCCAGAGAAGTTTCCACACCGGGTCGTAGAAGGTGACCTGAAGATCGAATCGATAAGGAATAGGCTGTTCGCGCTCGACGGGCGAAAGGTTCCAGAACTCCTGCAACGTGGTCACAGGCTCGGTTCGCCCTTGGGCAGGCGCCGTTGCGACCAGCCCGGCCCACATCAGGCACAGCAAAGCGACCACTGAAGCAACCGTCTGTGGGAAATGAACGACGCTGGGGAACGGGCCGGGCTGTGGTCTCACGAATATACGTTATTAATCGGAGGCGGACGACGGGAGTTTAGGCGGAATCCCCACGTTTGGCACCCGCGGAGCATCGCTGATTTTGTTCTCGATGCGCCCGAGGTATTTCTGCGCAAACCAGACGCTGCGCTGGCGGATCGCCCGCTCCGGCGGGTGCCGTGAGAGTCCGAGCTCCGGAGCTTGCCGCACGATCGTGCCCTCGTCGGGGGCGAGGATTACCCAAGCCAAGCCGCGCGTGAGATCGCCGCGATCGAATCGCGTGCGCAGCCGATCGAAGACCAACCGCGCCATCTCCGCCTCGCAGCGATCCTGACAAAGATCCGCGATCGCCGCCAGCGCCACGAGATTGCGGATAGACTGTCCGGCGTCGGGCAGTCGGCCGGGCTCCCAAGTAAACAACCCCGCGGCGAACGCCGCCGCGCGAGGATCGCCCAGGGCCGTGGTGATCGGGGGCGCCAGGCGGGTGACGAGATCAGTGTCGTCGGGCAAACCCTCGTAGGTGATGCGCTCGATTTGTTCGCGCGTGATCGTTTCCCATGCAGCTGCTTCCGCGATCAGGGGCCGCAGGCGACCCGCACTCCAGGCGGCGGCTCCCACCGCCAGCCACACCGCGAGCGCGCAGGCCACGCCGACGAGGCTCCCGCGGGCCACACGTTGCCCAGGCTCCCAGCGGAACAACTTGAAACCTGTCACCGCCGCCGCGCCGCCGATCGCGCACAAAGCCCCGATATCGAACGCGATCGCCGCGGGCGCACGGCCGCTCCATGCTCCCTGCAACAACTCAACCGCATAACGTCCCGGCATGAAGCCCGCGACACGTTGCGCCCACAACGGC
>JAEYQF010000183.1 GCA_023410155.1 Verrucomicrobiota bacterium
GAATCATCATCTCTTCCAACCGCTCCTTTACCAGGTCGCCACGGCCGGGTTGTCCGCCGTGGACATTGCGCAGCCGATCCGCGCGATCCTCTCCGAGAAGCCGAATTTTGAGGTCTTGATGGCCGAGGTTTGCGGCGTGGACCTCGCGAATCGCCGTGTGCAGCTCTGCGGTGGCCTGGCGACGCACGAGATCCACAACGAGCTCACTTACGATTATCTCGTGCTCGCGGTCGGCGGAGTCACGAGCTACTTCGGCAATCCCGAGTGGGAGAAACTCGCGCCCGGCCTCAAGTCTCTCGATGACGCGCTCAAGATCCGCCGGCAGGTTCTGCTCGCGTTCGAACGCGCCGAAATCGAAACCGATCCAGAAAGGCGGCGGGAACTCATGACCATCGTAGTCGTCGGCGGCGGTCCGACGGGGGTTGAACTCGCTGGCACTTTTGCCGAGCTCGCGCGGACGGTGCTCGTGCGCGATTTCGATCGCATCGATCCGAGCGCAGCGCGGGTGATCCTTGTGGAAGGCTCCGATCGGGTGCTGTCGACGTTTCCGCCGGACCTCTCCGACAGTGCGAGGCAGCAGCTGAAGAAGCTCGGCGTCGAAACGCGCGCGGGTGTCCGGGTGCAGGCGATTCGCCCCGGCGAAGTCGAGTTGCCGGGCGGCGAGGTGATTCGCGCGGCGAACATCATCTGGGGAGCCGGAGTCGCCGCGTCCCCGCTCACGCGGAAACTGGGCGTCGAAGTGGATCGGGCCGGCCGCGTGAAAGTGGAGCCGGATCTGAGTTTGCCGGGACATCCCACGGCCTTCGCGATCGGCGACATGGTCACACTGAAGGATACCCATGGCGTGATCGTCCCGGGCGTCTCGCCGGCGGCGATGCAGATGGGCACCCATGCCGCGAAACTGATTGCGAAGGAGATTCGCGAGAAGATCCGGCCGGGCGGCGTAACCCGCGACGCCTTCGCGTATCGCGACAAGGGCTCCATGGCTACGATCGGCCGCTCCAAGGCCGTCGCGCAAATCGGGAAGCTGCACTTCAGCGGCTACCCGGCCTGGCTCGCCTGGTTGTTTGTGCATCTGGTCTTCCTCGTCGGCTTCCGCAGCAAGCTCTCGGTGTTCATCCAGTGGGCGTATTCATATTTCACCTACCGCCGTGGCGCCCGCATCATCACGGGGGCGCAGGGCACCGCGCCGGCGGGTTCGGCGTGACGGCTTTGGGTTGCGACCAGCGGTCGGACCGCTATGATCTTCCCTGATGCTCCCCACATCACGCCTTACCCCGCGTGCAGTGATTCGGCTTCTGGTCACCACCGTGTTGCTTGCGCTGGTGTCTTCGATGCAGGCGGCGACGACGCTGAAGGTCTACGTCCACCAGCCGATTCGAAAAATCGACGACCGGCATTTCGGGCTCAACACCGTCATATGGGACACGGATTTCAACGACAAGAAAACGCTGCAGGCGCTCAAGGATCTCAAGATGCGCTCGCTCCGTTTTCCCGGCGGCTCACGCGCCGACACTTACGATTGGAAGACAAACAAGAGCTACATCACACGGACGGAGCCGGGTTACAAACCAGGCAAAAAGATCCTGAATGATTGGGAATGGTGGGTGAGCTTCGATGACTTCGCCAAAGTCGCCCTCGCGCTGAAAGCGGAGGTTTTCATCACCGTGAACTACGGCACCGGCACGCCCAAGATGGCTGCCGACTGGGTGAAGTATTCAAAGAAGAAGAAATACGGCTTCAAATACTGGGAAGTCGGCAACGAGTGCTACGGCCAGTGGGAAGAGGATGTTCGTTCGAAGCCGTGGGACCCTGTCACCTACGCGACCGAGGCCGCGAAATACATCAAGCAGATGAGGGCCGCCGATTCCTCCATCAAGATCGGCGTCGTCGCCGTGCCGGGAGAGGACAGCTACGGAGACGCTTCGCGCACGGCCGTGAAGAATCCGCGGACGAAGAAAGCGCACAAAGGCTGGACGCCCATCATGCTGGCGAAACTCAAGTCCTTGGGCGTCACCCCCGATTTCCTCATCCACCACCGCTACGAGCAGGATCCGAAATATGCCTCGTGGCGCCCGACCAACTACGAAAACGATGCGCGGCTTTTGCAGTCCGCCAAAGGCTGGGCGGACGATGCCAAAGATCTACGCCAGCAACTCAAAGACTACCTCGGCTCCAAAAACGCGAAGAAAGTCGAACTCATCTGCACGGAGAACAACTCCGTGTCCTCCATGACCGGCAAGCAGACGGTCAGCCTCGTCAACGGACTGTATCTCGCCGACAGCTTCGGTCAGCTCACGAAGACCGAATTCAATTCCCTCACGTGGTGGGCGCTGCGCAACAGTCGAGACAAGAAGGCCAACAACGAGGACTACCTGTATGGCTGGCGCAAATACGGCGACTACGGGATCATGTATGGCAAGAGCACGAAATTTCCGACGTTCCACGTCATGCAGATGCTCGCGTCGTTTGCTCGGAAGGGCGACACCGTCGTCACGACCAAGTCGTCCACCTCGATGTTGGGTTGCTACGCCGTCAAACGGAAGAACGGCAACCTCACTGTGCTGGTGATCAACAAGAGCCCGACAAAGACCTACAAGGCCACGGTGAAAATCGGCGGCTACAAGCCCGCGAGCAAAGCCACGGCCCTCCGCTACGGGAAAAAGCAGGACGAAGCCGCGCGCCTCAAGAAGAGCGCTTCTCAACAAAAGCCTGTGAAGAGCACGCTGACGGGGATCACGCAGAAGAAGTCCGTCATCTCGTTCGAGCCGTATTCGGTCACCGTCCTCACCTTCACGCCGAAGAAGTGACGCGGGCGGGGCACGACTCGCGCCTGAATGCGTCCCGGGTCGGGCCAAGGTTCGTCCCGGGTCGGGACCAGGTGCGGACTCGGTCGAGCCAGAATCCGGCCCGACTCGCGCCCGGTGGAGGACGGGGTCGTGCCACGGTGCACACCGGATCGCACCAGCGACGTTGCACGGGGTCCAAAGGGAATGCCCCCGCGCTCGAAAGAGGTGAAGTTCTCCAATCTCGAGAAGACGTTTTTCGCCGCTGCCCACTTCACGAAAGGCGACATGATCCGCTACTACGTGGACGTCGCACCGTTCATTCTGCCGCACCTGAAGAACCGGCCGGTGACACTTGTGCGTTTCCCCGACGGCTTCGGCGGGCAGAGTTTCTACGAGAAAAACGCGCCGAAGTTCACGCCTGCCTGGGTCAAGCGCACCAAGGTGGCGCGGCGGCGGCACGAGGGTGAGATCGATTACATCCTGATCAACGACGAGCAGACGCTCGCTTGGTGCGCAAATCTCGCAGCGATCGAGCTGCATCCGTTTCTGCATCGTGCACCGAAGCTGCAGACGCCGACGCATGTGGCCTTCGATCTCGATCCGGGAGAGGGCGCGGACGTCCTTACGTGCGCGAAAGTCGCCTTCCTGCTCAAGGGAGTGTTCGATGGCCTCGGGCTGGAGGCGTTTCCCAAGGTTTCGGGTTCGAAGGGCATCCAGATTTACGTGCCGCTGAACACGCCGGTGACTTACGAGGCGACGAGTCCCTTTGCGGAGACGGTCGCGCAGATGATGGAGCAGGATCACCCCGACCTCGTGGTAAGCAAAATGGCGAAGGTTCTCCGAAAAAAGAAAGTGCTCATCGACTGGAGCCAGAACTCGCACTCGAAGACGACCGTGAGTGTTTACTCGATGCGGGCAAAGCGTCCTGAACCCTATGTCTCGATGCCCGTCTCGTGGGACGAACTGCGCGCGGCGTTGAAAGCGAACAAGCCGGACAAGCTCTTTTTCACGCCTGAGGCTGCGTTGAAACGATTGAAGAAAGTCGGAGATCTCTTCGCGCCGGTGCTGACGTTGAAGCAGAAGCTGCCGAAGGCGTTCGTGGCGGCCCCGCGCGCGAAGGAGAAAACCGCCGCCGCCAAACCATCGAAAGCGCTCGAAGCGTATTCAAAAAAGCGAGACTTCACGAAAACCGCCGAGCCAGGTCCCAAATCGGGAACGAAGCGACCGAGTAGCAGCGGCGAGCGGAGATTCGTGATCCAGAAGCACGCGGCGTCTCATCTGCACTATGATTTTCGCCTCGAAATGGACGGCACGCTGAAATCGTGGGCGGTGCCGAAAGGCGTGCCGTATGAAACTGGCGTGAAGCGGTCGGCGTTCCAAGTGGAAGATCATCCGCTCGACTACATGGAATTCGAAGGGACGATCCCCAAAGGCCAGTATGGCGGCGGCACCGTGATGGTGTGGGACATCGGCACCTACGAACTGCTGCCCGGCACCGAGCCCGAGAAAAACCTGAAGCTGCGGTTGAAGGGCAAGAAACTGAAAGGCGAGTGGCACATGTTCCGGATCAAGAGCGACGACGCGAAACCCGTCTGGCTCATCGCCAAGACCGGCAAAGCGATGAAACCGCTCACCGCACGCCAGGATGACAGCTCTGTGCTCAGCCGCCGTTCGATGGCCCGCATCGCCAGAGACAACGACGCGCAGTGGGACTCCAATCGGTGAGGAGCCGCTTGCCACCCCAGGTCGTAGCGCCCGTTGCGACCTCTGCGGGAGGAGAGTTCGAGAGACGACTGTCTCACGCAGAGGGCCGCCACGATCCCAAAGCGGTCTGGCATGGGGCGGGACAAAGAGCGCAGCGGGTCGCGACAAGGTGCGGCCTGAGTCGCAGCGGTGTCCGCACCAGGTCGGCCCGCGGTGCGCACCGGGTCGCACCCAGGTGTGGCGCGACTCGTGCCAGTCACCGATTGCCGATGCGGCGATAAAACGTCTCGTATTCGCTCACGATCTTTTCGGCGGAAAAGGCGGTGCGCGCTTTCTCGCGCGCGGCCTCGCCGAGCGCGACGCGTTTCTTCGGGTTCGCGATCAGCGACTCGATGGCGCGCGCGAGTTCGTCCGGCGCAGCAGAAGGCACGAGCAAACCGTTTCGATCGTGGTCGATCACCTCGGGAATCCCGCCGACCGCCGTGCTCACGCTCGGCACGCCGAACGCCATCGCTTCGAGGATCCCCAAACAGAAACTTTCCGAGTCTGAGGTGAATAAACCGAGGTCGGCGGCGTTCAGGTAGTCTTCGATTTCAAAAACGTTCTGACGCACCATCAGTCGATCCGCGATGCCGAGACGACGAACGTCGTCGGCGAACACCGAGAAGTCTCCGCCGGCGAGAACGAGGAGTTTGCATGCAGTGCTCGGATCGAGACGCGCGATGGTCTCGAGCAATCGATCGATGCGTTTCACCGGCCGCAGATTCGAGAGGTGAAGGAGCAGCGTCTCGTCTTCGCGCACGCCGAGTTCGCGGCGGACTTCGTCCCGCGGGCGTCCGAGCGGGCGGGGTGAGAAGAAATTATGGATCACCTCGATCTCCGTCGCCGGGCCGAGCACGCGATGCGTTTCACGTTCCAGGAAGCGCGATACCGCGGTGACGGCGTCGGAGCGTTCGAGCGCGTGACGGACCGCGGGGCCGTAGCCAGGGTCGGCGCCGAGGAGGGTGGTGTCGGTGCCGTGAAGCGTGGTGATGACTTTCGGACGCTGTGCTGGCGGCAGCATTTCCAGCGCGAGGATCGCGGCGGTCGCGTGAGGCACGGCGTAGTGCACGTGCAGAATGTCCAACCCATGGTCGCGGCTGACCTCCGCCATCTTGACCGAAAGCGGCAGAGTGTAATCCGGGTATTTGAAAAGATCGTAGCCGTTGACGACGACCGGATGGAAAAACACGTGCGTCGCGTCGATCGCGATGCGGAAGGGTCGCTCGTAGCTGATGAAGTGGATCTCGTGACCGCGGCGCGCCAGTTCTTCGCCGAGCGCGGACGCGAGGATGCCGCTGCCTCCCACCGAGGGATAACAGGTGATGCCGATTTTCAGCGGGCGAGACATGAAAGAGGATCCAGGATTGAACGCTGGGATCGTGACTACGCAGTCAGAACCGCCGGGCCGAGCGGCCGATGGCGCCGAGCGAATCGAGAACGAACGGATCGTTGGCCCAGAGCGGAATCGCGTGCTGGCTGTTGCAGCGGAGTCCCCAGAGCCGCGCGCGGGTAAGCTGGAGTTCGGTGTAGTTGCGCGTCTGCTGTTGCGAGGCGTGGGCGTTCATCGCGGACGTCCAGCGCAACAACGCGATTTCGTCCGAAACATCCACGAGGACCGTGGGCGGCATGGTCGGTTCTGCATCCGCGGTGATCGCGAAAAACATCAGGTGCTCGATGGCGTGCGGCGGTGCATGGCGTAGTTCCGCCAGTCCGCCGAAGCGGGCGATGCGACACGCATCCCGCACCAGCTTCCCCAGACGCCAGTGGTCGGGGTGCTGATTTTCGACGAGCGTCGGCGCGAGCACCAGCCGCGGTCGCAGCCGGCGAATGTGGCCGGCGAGCGTGATGGCATGGGCGGACTTCAGGTCGAGATGAGCGTCGCCATCGAGTTCGACGAAGTCGATCGAGGCACCGAGGGCGCGCGCGGCTTCCTGCGCTTCCGCGCGCCGTTGGTCCGGCGTGCCGTTCGTGCCGGCTTCGCCGTGCGACGTGACGATGAGGTGCGCCGGGCCACCGCGAGCGGTTTCCAGCGCAATCGCGCCGCCGCAGCCAAACTCGATGTCGTCCGGATGGGCGCCGAACGCGAGGAGCGAGAGCGGTTCAGCAGGAGAATTCGGCATAAGCTTCGTCGGAGCGGTCGATGGGGTCGCGGTGCACGAACGTTATCTCGGGTGCGTCCTCTTTGCGCAAGTAGGCCTGTTCGCCGGCGCCGCAGATGTAATGCGTGCAGCGGATGACGGATTGCATCCAGCGCAGACGAGAGTCGCGGGCCGGCGTGATCTGTTCCTTGCCGAAAGTGGTCACCGGAACGGCCGTGAACGCGTCGCCGCCTTCGTGGAGCTTCAATGCACCGTCGATCCGACGCGCACGCACGATCTCGTTCTCGAAGGGCACGTCCACGAAGATGTCTTCGATGTCACACGCGGCGCGACGCACGGCCGGATCGCTGGAGCGCACCACACGGATGCCTTCGAGCAGGCCCATGCGGCGATAGAGTTCGAGGCAGAAGGCGGCGACGTTCTGCGCGACGATGGACTTGAAGGCCTCGACGGCGGGAGCACTCGTGTAGGCGCCGAGTTGACGCGCGGTGTTTTCCTGCCAGCCGGCGGGGATGCGCTTGAGGTGGAGCGGGGAGAACTTCCGCTGAAGTTTGTTGGCGAAGGCGAAGTTCATCGTCAGCGGCTGGTCGGTCTTGCGATGACGCAGAGTGGTCTGCGTCTCGCGCGGGTCATGGTCGGCGTCGTGAAAGAAAAACACGATCTCGCCGCCGATCTCCGCCTGCAGACGGCGCGCAGATTGGAATTTGGCGAAAAGGAATCGGCGTGGGAAAAAACCACACGGCTGCTGGCCGAAGCAGATAACAGGGGAAGACATCAGGAAGCGGGCGACGTGGATTTCTGGCCGAGGAGAGCCTGGAGCACGACGCTGAACACGATGCACATCGCACAGCCGATCGGATTGAGCCAGAGGTAGCCGATCTCGTGTTCCGGGTAGAGTTTGCCCAGGGCGTAGATGCCGATCACGACCAACTGAGCCGCGATGGCGGCCCAGAACACAGCGGTGCCGCGCACGTGTTTGAGGAAGAAGGCGACGACGAAGACTCCAAGCAGCGCCGGGTAGAAGATGGAGGCAACGATGTTGAGCGCCTCGATGAGGTTCTCGGCGAAACTGACGAAGAGCGCGAAGCCGATGGCGAAAACGCCCCAGAGTGCGGTGAACCACTTCGCGTTGCGGACATTCCGGCCTTCGTCGTGGACGGCGAGTGGGCGAAAGTGCCGCCAAAGATCGATCGTGCTCGTGGTGCCGAGGGCGTTGAGCTCCCCGGCTTTGGAGGAAAGGGCAGACGCGAACATGACTGCGATGAGCAGACCGATCACGCCGTGGGGGAGCTGCGTGAGAATGAACGTGATGAACACGTAATCGGAGTCGCGCGTCTTTTTCGCCGCGGGATCTGCAGCGTGGAGAGCGGTGCGAGCCTCCTGGCGGATGCGATTCGACTCGTCCTGTGCGGCCAGCATCGCACTCCGCGCCATGGCTTCGGCGGTGTCATCACCGGAGTCACGTGCGGCGACCCACGAGCGGATTTTGTCCTGCTTCGCCGCATGCGCGGCGGCGTGGCGCGTTTCCAGTTCGCGGAACGTTTCGCCTTGCGGCCCGTTTACCTGCCGCTGCCACTGGGTTTGGTTGAAGATGACCGGCGTCGATGGCTGAAACTGATAAAACACGAACAGCAACGCCCCGAGCATCACGATGAAGAACTGCATCGGGATCTTCAGGACGGCGTTGAACATCAGGCCGAGTCGTCCTTCGCGAAGCGCGGCGCCGCCGATGTAGCGCTGCACCTGCGATTGGTCGGTGCCAAAGTAGGAGAGCGAGAGGAAGAATCCGCCGAGCAGACCACTCCAGAGGGTATAGCGAAGCTGGAGGTCGGGCGTGTAATCGACGGCTTGGAGTTTGCCCAGTGCGCCGGCGATCTCAGTCGCATCAGGCGGGAGTTTATAGAGCAGAATCGCGAACGCCGTGAGCATGCCGCCGAAGATCACGCCCATCTGCCATTTCTGCGTGAGGTTCACCGCGGCGCTGCCGCCTGTCACTGTGTAAACGATCGCGAGCAGGCCGGTGAAGATGATCGTGAGGTCGAGGCGCCACCCGAGCACCGTCGCCAGGATGATCGACGGTGCATAGATTGTAATGCCAGCTTGGATACCGCGTTGCAGGAGGAAGAGGCTGGCGCCGAGCAGGCGCGTCTTCTGGTCGAAGCGTTTGCCCAGGTATTCATAGGCGGTGTAGACCCCGAGTTTGCGGTAGATCGGCAAGAACACGGCACAGACAAGAATCAACGCGAGCGGCAGGCCGAAGTAATTTTGGATGAACGCGATTCCGTTTTCGTAGGCCTGACCAGGCAGCGAGAGATAGGTGATCGTGCTCGCCTGAGTCGCCATGACGGAGATGCCGATCGTGGCCCAGCCCGTGGTCGCGTTGCCCTTGAGGTAGGTGTTGAGCTTGTCGGTGTGGCGCGTCCGCCACGTGCCATACGCGGCGATGCCGACCATGGTTCCTACGAGCACGAGCCAATCGATCAGGTTCATGCGAAGACGCGGGAGAAGATGGTGAGCGCGATCACGGTCGCGACAAAGCAGGCGAATACGAACAGGTAGACGCCACGCCAGGTGCGAAAGCCGGGCACGCCGGGAGTTTCTGGGGAAGAATGGTCCCCCGGGAGCCGGGGATCAGGACGACGCGAGGAACTCATTTTCCGAGCGAGAGAAGATTGGCGAAGAGACGATAAGCGCCGGGCACGCCGGCGGGAAGTTGGCGGAAAAACGCGAGGCCCGTGTAGACGTAGTAACCCTGCCCGTGGCGAGCGATGAGCAGACCGCTGCGCAGCGGAGCCTCACCGGGATCGCTCATGGCGAGGACGGCGGCGTAGCGATCCTCGTCCCAACTGCTCGGGAAATAGGTGCCGCGCTCCTGCACCCAGCCGGCGAAATCGGCGTCAGTGATCCGGTTGGGCGTGGTGAGTGCGGGGTGATCGCGCAAGAGGAAGGCCACGGCTGCGTTCTCGTCAGTCACGCGTTGTTGCGGCGCGCTGCCTTGGATCGAGAGTGGGTAGGGCCCGAGCGCGGTCGTATTCAGATTATGGGGACGATTATATTGGGCGATCACCACGCCGCCTTGTGCGACATAGGCGAGCAGGGCAGGGAGACGGTCGCGAAGCGCGGCGTTGTCGTTGAAGGCGCGCACCCCGAGGACGATCGCATCGAACTCGCGGAGTTTCCCGGGCGAGGCTTGGGCGAGGTTAACCGTGGCGACTTCACAGCCGAGCAGCCGCAGGGCGGCGGGGATATCGTCGCCCGCACCCGGAACATAGCCCACACGCCGCGCCCGCGTGGTCACCTCAAAAGAGGCAACGGCGAGCGATGCGTCGGGCTGCAAGAGTTGCGGCCGCAGATGTGCGTAGCGCAGCTCGATGCGGTCCCGGTGATAGCGGCGTGGCCCGACCGCGGCGCGCACCGTGATCTGACCATTACCCGGCGAGGCTGGGGCGGAGACCGCGAATTTCAGCCGCTTTTGCGCGCCAGGAGGGCCCAGTTTGAACGCTTGAGTGGCAGGAGTGATCGACCACCCGTCCGGAGCGGTGAGGGCCAGCGTGCCGGACACGTCGGGACGGACTGCCGTGAGCTGCAGGGTCACATCCGTGGTTCCGCCGGGCGGAATCCATTCCAGCGGGGGAAGCCAGCTCAGCGCAACCGGAGCGACAATTCGCAAGGGCACGGATTCGACGCCGCCCTCGGCGTCCAGAATGCGCGCGGTCGGGGCGGTGGCGATTTCGAGCGATTGATCCCCGATTTGGAACTGCTCTCGCGCGGCGAATTCAGCGGGGTTCTCCGGCAGGCCAATCAGGGCGGAATCCCCCACCGTGGCGATGCCCTCGGCGGGAGCTTCGCGCAACCAGTAGGGCTGGCTCAGGGGCGCTTCGGCGGGGACCACGAGCGTTGACTCCTCGGTGTGGGTCTGCCCGGGATTGAGCGTGTGGCCGCGCCAGCGAACTGAAATCGGGGCTTCGGAACGAAGGCGTGCGGTGTGTTGCACGACAATGGATTCGCCGGGCGCTGCCTCGGGGTGTTCGACGGTGCTCTCGACAGTGAGTCCAAGACACGCCTGCAGGATGCGGTCGAGTTGCGCGCGCTTTTCGACAACCAAGGGATCGTCCTCCAAGACGGCCAGCTGCTTCCGAAGCTCCAGCAGCGCAGGCACGGTCGCCGCGGGATGCGCGGGATCGAAGGCGGCAAGGATCTGTGCGGTAGCGGGCTCGATCGCCTCACCTCCGGGCACGCGTTTCCAGGTGGTCTCGACGCCTTCCATCAGATCCTGCGACACCGGCTCGCCGGCGAGCAGGAGGAAACTTTGCACGTTGGCGCTGGAGGCGGTGCGCGTGGCGAAGCCTCCCAGGCCCTGGGTCTTGTGCATGCCGCGGCTGCGGTTTGCCAGAGTGCCGAGAGCTTCGCCGGTCACCGGATCTTCGCCCGCGATGTCGAATTCAAGCGTGGTGCCGGTGAGGCCTTGGCTGCCGCCGCGGCCCCAACTGAACACGTTCCAAAAAACGCGTTTGGGCTGCCAGGGAGCGAGACCCTCGACGAGCTGTTCGGGGAACGCGTTCGCGTCGCCCGCGAGTTTGAAGGCTTCGACCGCGAGCATCGCCGACGCGGTGTGGTGACCGTGGCCACCACTGCCGGGCGGAATCGGAAAACGCGTCACGATCACGTCAGGTCGGAAGGTGCGAATCACACGCACGACATCGGCCAGCACTTCGCGGTGCTTCCAGATGCGGAGTGTTTCTTCGGGATTTTTCGAGAAGCCGAAGTCGATCGCGCGGGTGAAAAACTGCCGGCCGCCGTCGATCGCGCGGGCGGCGAGAAGCTCCTGCGTGCGCAGGACGCCGAGTTTCTCGCCGAAATCGCCGCCGAGTTCGTTCTGTCCGCCGTCGCCGCGCGTGAGCGACAAGTAGGCGGTGCGATAGCTGCGACCGCGCGCAGCCCACGCGATGAACTCGGTGTTCTCATCGTCGGGGTGCGCGGCCACGTAAAGGACGGAGCCGAGCGTGCGGAAGCTGCGCAACTCCTGTGCGATGTCGGCCGGGCTCATCGTCGGGCTCGCGGCCAGCGCTTCGCCGAGAAGAAGGGCGGAGGCGGCCATCGCCGCGCCGCCCATGTTGATCAACCGCCGCCCGATCACTGGAGGCTGGCGATCAGTGCTTCGTTGAGGCGGACGTATTCGTCCTTCACTGCGCCGCCGGCCTTCGCCGCGACGTCGATCGACTGACGCGCGGTCGCGATCGCTTCAGTCTTCTTGCCGAGTTTCGCGAGGATGCGCGCTTTATGATAATAGAAGTAGAACGCGTCCGGCTGCGCCTTGATGGCGGCGTCGACCCAGGTGAGCGCTTTGTTCAGGTCGAGACCGTGCTCGAGATAGAAGATCGCGGCGGGGAAGTAGAGCTTGTTGGCCGCGTCGGTCGTCATGGCGGATTCGATCTGCGGCACGACTTTGCTCACGACGTCGAAACCGAGCTTCACCGGCACCAGCGTCTTGTCCCACGCGAGCGTCAGGACGGCGGATTCACTGCGGAGAGCATCGAAGCCGATGGTGAAGGTTTCCACAGGCTGGCCGAGCGCGACTGGTTTCACGTTCACGCGAGCGATGTCGTCCTTGGCGTCGTAGGCATACGAGCCCCACTCGCCCTTGTCCTTGTGAAGGATGACGGTCCATTGGTCGCGACCAGGGATGGTGAAAAGGGCGTAGCTGCCCGCAGCGATTTCCTTGCCCTCGAATTTCACCGGCGTGTTGAACGAGATCTTCGTCGCGAAGTTCGCTCCCGTGCGCCACACTTCGCCATAAGGCACGAGTCCGCCGAAGATGTCGCGGCCCCTGGCGCTGGGCCGAGCGTAGGTGATCTCAAAGTCCGTGAGCCCTGCTCGTTGTTTCAGCACCGACACGGGGCTGGGAGAGGGGAAGTCGATCTTCGGACCGTCAGTTTGAGCGCTGGCCGAACACAGACCGGCGAACGCGAGGGAAGCGAGGACGAGGGAGTGACGCAGGTTCATGAGGAGGGTGGTGAAGGGACTAGCAAATGAGACAGTTGCAACACTTGGCATTCCCGATGTCGGAAATGCCGGCCGGGTCTAACGCGGGTCTGACGGGTTGGAAACACTTTGGTTGCGCTGGTCGCAAACGCGGGCGAGCGGCCGCCGTCGCTCGATGAATGGTTCCCGCCGCTGAGCGCGGCTTCTTGGCATTTCCCTGCCCAGTCGGTTGACAAACCCGCGGAGCGGATAGGTTGCCCTTCCAGCCGAATGCGAGGCCGGTGTGCCACACCCCCGGGCCCGCTGAGCGGAGACGCCTCATCGTCGATGCGGCCGCCCGCACTCCTGGATCACCGCGGCTTCGTGCGCGGCGGCCTCGCGGCTAAACCTCAACAACAACTAACAAGGAGACATCGTCATGAATCTGCTCAACACTCTAAAACCCTCCTCCCGCTCCCTCGAGAAAAAGACCATCCTCTCGCACGAGGGCTTCGAAGGCGCGATCATGACGCTGCGGGTCGGCGAGGAGAACATGCTCGCAGAAACTGCGTCTCGCGGTGAGCGAATTCTCGTCGTGCTCGAGGGCGAGGTGACCATCGAATACGGTGGGATCAACACCATCCTCAACCGCGAAGAAGCCATGGTGATCGCTCCGGAACGCGATTGCACCGTGCGTGCCACGGGCGAGGGCTCCACCCGATTGCTGAAACTCGACGTTCCCGCGCGCCAGGTGGTCAACCCACCATTGGTTACGCTCGAGAGTTAAGCTAAGTCTCATTCGAATCCACGTGTTTCTCAGGCCGGCTTCACCGCCGGCCTTTTTTGTGCCTCGACGCTTCGAGGTGTCGCCGAACGCCGGGTTTTGGGGAAGCGGGAGCACGGACGAACCCCGGCCGCAGGTCAGCGCGAACCCTACGCTCAGCCGCCCGAAACCGCGGCTTCATCGGCAATTGTGAATAACAAAGCCCGATTTTCAGCCGCTCTGTGCTTGACGCAGGTGGGTGAAAGTGGGTTGAAATGGGGCACTGTGGGGCAAGTGGCGGCCCCTTTCCATGGCGCAACCGGGCAAAGCTTTCTACACCGGAGTCTTCCGGCACACCCTCGACGACAAGGGACGTCTCACCGTCCCGTCGGCTTGGAGAAGCGCGCACGGCGACGGAGAAACGTTCCTCGCGACGCCCCATCCAGACGGCTACATCGCGGTCCTTCCGCCCGCCGAAGTGGAGAAACTCCACGCCAAGATCGCGCAACTCGCCCTCAGCGACGGACCCGCGCAGGACTTTGCCGCGCGCTTCTTCGCCGAGACGCAGAGCTTCACCTTCGACAAGGCCGGTCGTATCGGCCTGGAGGATACACTGCTTTCTCACGCGGGCCTCGACGGCGATGCCGTGCTCGTCGGCTCGCTGACCAAGTTCAACATCTACTCGCCCTCGCGCTGGGAAAAAGTCCAGGCGCGCACGGCGGGAGAAAACTTCGGCGACCTCATGCGCCGCATGGGAATCTGAACATGCGCCGCCACGCCAATCTTCTCGCGGCGCGCCTCGTGCCCCTGTCCGGATCGGGTCGGGACAAAGTGCGGACCGGGTCGCGCCAAGGTGCGAACCGGGTCGCGACGAAGTCCGGCTCGAGTCGGGACGCGTTGCGCACCGCGTCGTGCCGCTGGTCGGATCCGGCCGCGACCTTGCACGGCGTGACTC
>JAEYQF010000206.1 GCA_023410155.1 Verrucomicrobiota bacterium
GTGTTGATCAGGAACAGGGCGTAGGTGATCGTCATCAGCGCGAGCAACCAGCCCCCGTCCATCCCTGGCACCAGGAACCGCACGATCAGCGGCAGGAGCGTCACGACCACATAGATTCGATACGCGAGCGGCACCGAGGCGAGAGAGCGGGCGGCGCCGGCGTTGAGGCCGATCAGGATCATCGTGACCAGCAGTCGGCTGAGCGCGTCGTCCTCACGGAAGTAGAACCAGCCGGCTGCGCCCCAGACCAAACCAGCTGCGGCTACTCCGATCAGGAACGCGCCGCGCCACCAGCCGAGTTCGTCGAGGGAGGGAGCGCGTTTGGCGAAACTGACATTGAGCCGCCAGCGGGCGAGGGAGACGGCGAGGATCGCCCCCAGCCAAGCCGCGTTTAGCGCCACGGGATAGGCGAGGGAGCGCGTGGTCCCCGCGATCAGTAGCAACGCCAGGACGAAGTTGGAGAAAAGCCCGAACCCGGCGGAGCGGTAGAGCAGGCGCGTGAGTTCGGCCTGGACCTTGTGGGCGATCGGAAGGTTGGCAGCCGGGAGAGGGACGGTGGCGTCCATTAGAGGCGGTAGGATGCTCTCGGCGATCGCGCGACAAAAGCCAATTCGGGGCATCGACGCGGGCACGAAAAACCCCGCGGTGTAAACCGCGGGTTGAAGGGATGAACCGTGGTAATTTAACTCAGGCCTTGGTGACCACGCCAGCTTTGAGGGCCTTCACGGAAACGAGCATGCGCTTGGTGCCACCGTTGGGCAGCTTGACCTTGATGCGCTGCAGGTTGGGACGGAATTTGCGCTTCGTGATGCTGGTCACGTGCGTGCCGATGCCGCCGCTCTTCTTGGACTGACCCTTGCGGTTGATGATCGAGCCCTTGACGGGACGGCGACCGGTGATTGCACAGATTCTGGCCATGGTGGTTTCGAGTTGGTTAAAGGGTCGGGAGTAAAGGGCGGACCAACGACGAAGCAAGGGCAATTTTGTCGCGTGCGAGCACTCTGTCAGCAGCGGCGCCGCCCATGCAGGACTTGGAACTTCTGCCCGAGATGAGAGGGGTGCAACAGCTGCGCGATCGCCAGTTTCCGCTGGCTGAAACGAGCCGCCTCCGCTGCGACCGCTTGCTCGATCCAGCTCGCTGCGCGGCGCACGAGGAAGGATTCCTGCGATTCGAGCTGCGTCCCGGTGAAGCCTGCGCGGACCAATTCAGCCTCGAGCCAGTCCCAACACACGTGCCCGGTCAGGTCCTGGTCGCCGGGTCGGGCGAGCAGGTCGTTCGATTGCGTATGTCGGAAATAGGCGCGGGCGGTGCCGGCAGGTGAGGCGGTGGAGAGCTCCACCCAACTTTTGCCGTAGTCGAAGGCCACGAACAGTCCATCCCAGTCTCCCGTCACGACATCGCGCAGCAACTCTGCGGCTGCGAGCGGCAGGTCGATGACGTAGCCGTCGGCCGCCTCGCGCGGGAGGCGTGGAAGCAGGGGATCGTCCGGGCTGATGGGTGAAAACTCCTCCACCAAGAGGCCGGCAGGGCCGATCATGACAAATGCCTCTTCCCATCGGTCGTCAGCGCGCCGGCAGCGGCGGAGAGGTTGGGCGTCGAAAAGTTCGTTGGAGAAAACCACGCAACGACCACTCAGCGCGACACGTTCGCCCAACCGGATCTCGCGGGCGTCGGCGAAAGGATGCTGCACGCCTTGCAGCACGCTGCGGCCGGGCTCCGCACCGATCTCGACATATGTGAATTCTCGCGCCGGTGCGTCTCCCAGCAGGTTCACACAGGCGGCGGTGACCATCTCTCCGAATACGGGCCCGCTGGTGCTCGCCGTGAAGAAATCGGTGCCCGCCGCGTAGCCGACCCGGCGGCGTGATTGCGAGTAGTAACCGATCTCCGGATGATAGAGCGCGAGGCGCATGAAATCGTCGAAACGCAGCCGGCCGGAGCCGCCCGCGAGCGTGCGAAATGCAGCGAGAAAGGCCGCGGATGGCGCAGTGTCTTGGTCGGCGGACGAACCCATTTACAAAACGAAGCGGATGCCCACAGTCGGCGGCATGTTCAAACGGATTCTCATCCTCGTCGCCGGGGTGGCGCTGGGCTTCGGCTTGGCGCTCGGCGCCGGGCGCCTGGCGCTCGCCTGGGGATGGTGGCCCTCGCGCGAACTGGGGCGATCCATGGACTTCGTGCGCGACGTGGTGAAGCTCGTGAACGAAAACTACGTCGACGCGGAGAAGGTGTCCTTTGACTCCCTCTCCAAGACCGCGGTGCACGGGCTCGTCGAGTCGCTCGACGCACACTCCGAGTATCTCGAGCCGAAGGATTACGCCCAGCTTCAGGAAGACCTGAGCGGCGATTTCACCGGCATCGGCATCCAGGTGGAATTGCGCAACGGCCGCGCCCTCGTGATCGCTCCCATCGCCAATTCGCCCGCGGAACGTGCCGGTATCCAGCGCGGCGACGAACTGCAGGCAATTGAGGGACGACCCCTCGAGAAGGATTTCACCCTCACTTCCATCACCGATCGCCTCCGCGGCCGGCCGGGCACGACCGTTCGGGTGGGCTTTTTCCGTCCCGCCACGCAACAAACGCTGACCTTCTCGCTCACGCGGGAGAAGATCCAGCTGCAGAGCGTCCGCGCCCCGCAGTTGCTGCCCGGCCAGGTGGGCTACGTGCAGATCACGGAATTCTCCGACCACACCGCCGACGATTTTCACCGCGCCATCGAATCGCTGCTGGACCAAGGCATGCAGGCGCTGGTGCTCGATCTGCGCAACAATCCTGGCGGTCTGCTCGATGCTGCGGTCGAGGTGGCGGAGCCGTTTTTCGGTCGCGACGAGCTGATCGTCTCAACGCAGGGACGCACCGCGAGAGACCGGGAGGAGTTTCGCGCAGAGACACGCGGTGCGCCACTACGGCTGCCGATCGCGATCCTGATCAACAGCGCCACTGCCAGCGCCGCGGAGGTGGTGACCGGAGCGTTGAAGGACACCGGCCGCGCCGTCGTGGTGGGTGAGAAATCCTTCGGCAAAGGTTCCGTGCAATCCATCTTCGATCTGCGCGGCAAACAAGGACTGCGCCTCACGACGGCCCGCTACTACACGCCGAGCGGCGCCAGCATCCATGCCAAAGGCATCGAGCCTCAGGTGGAACTCATCCTGTCGCCGGAGGATGACAGCAAAATCCGCGTGCAGCAGACGCGCGCGGACATCACTGACCCGGTCGAATTCAAGGAGCGTTTCGGATTCACGCCGATTCCTGATCGCCAACTGCAAGCCGCGCTCGATGTGCTCCGCGGTGTTCGCATCCTGGAAACGCGCCGGGTGGCCGCCGCACCGCGCCGGGCCACTCCATGATTCTCGCCCTCGAAAGCTCCTGCGACGAAACCGCCGTCGCCTTGTTCGATCCTTCCCGCGGCCTTACCAGCGAGTGGATCCACAGCCAGATGGCGCTCCACGAGAAACACGGGGGCGTCGTGCCCGACCTCGCCACCCGCGAACATCTGCGGCAGTTCGGCCCACTGCTCGAACGCGTGCACCACGAGCCGGGATTCTCCCGTCTTACCCAGGTGGCCGTCACCAACGGTCCCGGATTGGCGGCGTGCCTCGCGATCGGCGTGGCCGCGGCCAAAGCGGTGTCCCTGGCGCGCGGCGTGCCGGTCGTAGGCGTGAATCACCTTCGTGGGCACGCGTGGTCGCCGTTCATCGCGTTGCATGCGGCGGCGCCAGACGATTTCAATCGCCGCATGGCAGAGCTGCTGCCGCATCTCGGGCTCGTCGTCTCGGGAGGCAACACGATCCTCTTCTCCCTCGAATCGGACCGGCGTATCCAGATTCTCGCTACGACGCGGGACGATGCCGCCGGCGAGGCGCTCGACAAGGGGGCGAAACTGCTCGGCCTGGGCTATCCCGGCGGGCCCCTGATCGAGAAAACCGCGGCCAATGGACGATCCGAGGCGTTTGATTTCCCCCGCGGGATCGGCCCGCGCGACGAACTCGATTTCAGCTTCTCCGGCCTCAAGACGAGTCTTCGCTACCTGATCGAGAAGATGGCGCCCGAGGAAGTGCAGTCGCGCCTGCCGGATCTTTGCGCGAGTTATCAGCAGGCCGTGATCGACGCGCTCGTGCGCAAGACGCGGGCTGCGGGGCGGCTGGGAGAGGGGCGCTACCGCAGCCTCGGCGTGTCGGGCGGCGTGGCGAACAATCGCTCGCTGCGCGCGGCGCTCGAATGCGAAGCGCAGCGCCTGCGCGTGCCGTTCTTCGCGGCTCAGCCGAAACACACGGGTGACAACGCCGGCATGATCGCTTTCGCGGCGTGGGCGGACTCGACCGGAGTGGACCGCGAAAGCGGCATGGCGCTGCGGATCAATCCCAGCGCCGAACTGGGCTGAGCCAGAGAGCGGATCGAGTCGTGCCCGAATGCGGACCGGGTCGGGACACGATCCGCACCGAGTCGCGGCACGATGCGGACCGGGGCGGGCTCAGGTGCGTTCCGCGCCGTGAGGCTGCGCGGGTAGAGGAGCGCGCTATTTGTAATCGCGGCGGAGCTTGCTCGGGAGGATGCCGAGTTCTTCGCGATACTTCGCCACCGTGCGGCGGGCGAGGGTGATGCCTTTTTGCTGCAGTTTCGCCACGAGTTCCTGGTCGCTCAGCGGCGCAGATTTGTCCTCGAGCGTGACGAGGTCGGCCAGCATTTCCTTCACGCTGGTGTTGGATACAGCGGCTCCGCTCTCGGCCTGATAGCCGGTGGTGAAGAAGTATTTGAATTCGAAGACGCCATGCGGGGTCTTCATATACTTGTTGGCGATGGCGCGGCTGACCGTCGTCTCGTGCACGCCGACGATGTCGGCGATCTGGGTCATCGTGAGCGGCTTCAACTGCGAGACGCCGTGTTCGAAGAAATCGGTCTGCGCGGTGATGATCTCGCGGGTGATGCGCTCGATCGTGCGCTGGCGCTGCTCGATCGAGTCGATGAGGAATTTGCCCGAGCGCATGCGCTCGCGGATATAGTCGCGCTCCTGCTTCGAGAGGGAGCCTTTGGCGATCATCTCGCGGTAGGTGCTCGAGATGCGCAGGCGCGGGATGTAGTCGCTGTTGAGGTGGATTTTCCACTCGTCGCCGTCCTTCTCGACGACCACGTCGGGCACGACGACGCGATTATTGTCTTCGGCGAAACGACGGCCGGGAGCGGGATCGAGCTTGCCGATCTCCTCGATGGCGGCCTGCACATCGTCGGGTGCCGCCCCCAGTTTGCGTGAGAGTTCGGGAATGCGCCGGCGGGAGAGGAGTTCGAAATGATCTCGGAGCATCCGGGCCGCGAGGGTGTCGCCGCGCCCTTTGGCGCGAAGCTGGAGCAGGAGACATTCGGCGAGGTTCTGGCTGCCGATGCCCGGCGGATCGAACGAGTGGAGAAGTTTCAGCGCGTCGACAATCACGTCGTAGGCCACGCCGGACTGGAGCGCGATGTCAGACGGCGTCTGCGACAGATAACCGCGGTCATCGAGGTTGCCGATGAGCTGTCGGAGCGCCTCGAGCGTGGGCGGCGAGAGGTCGTCGAGCGCGACCTGCTGCATGAGGTGCTCTTGTAGTGACGTTTCGGATACGAGAGAGTCGAAGAAGTGCTGGCGTTTCTCGGCGTCTTCAGCGGTGAAGGGCTGGGCGCCGCCGGCGCTGGCCATGTGGTCGCGCCAGTCCTCGTCGAGTTTGCCGAGTATCTCGAACTCCTTGGAGAAATCCATTTCCTCCCGGGCATCGTCGTGACCATCGCTGCTGCTGTCCGCGGCGGGCGCCATGCCGTCTTCGCCATCAACGCCGCCAGATTCGCTGGGGGGATCGCCCGGCTCCGGCGCCTCGGAGCTCTCGCCTTCCATCGGGAGCTCCTCGAGCGTGGGATTGCTCTGGAGTTCCTCCTGGATGACGGAGCGCAGATCCAGCGCCGCCACCTGAAGAATTTTCAGGGACTGGCGAAGCTGGGGGGCGAGAACAAGCGATTGTGTCTGCCGTTGGCGTAAGTCGTGGCTAAATCCGGGCCCGCTCATGAGGTGAGAATGGGGAGATGGAGACGTTCATCTCAGGGGCGGGAGACGAGTGAGGAGCGGCCGGGGGGCGCCGGGACCGGAGGTTCGGGCGCGGCGAAGAGATCGCGCAGATAGACGGCGAGTTTCTCGTTGGTCGGGCCGTAGCGGTCGCTGTAGAGGAAAAGTTCGAGGTCAGTCAGCATTTCATAGGCGGTCTGGTAACGGCGATCGCGGTCACGCTGGAGAGCCTTGCGAATGATGGTCTCGAGTTTGCTGTCGATGTCGTCGCGCAGCGTGGAGAACGTGGGGATGGGTAGCGTGAGGATGTTGCGCCGGGAATCGGCGCGATCGGCCGCGCGAAAGATGTTATGCCCGAGCAGGAGTTCGGTAAGGACGATACCGAGCGGAAAGAGATCGGCGCGAGCGTCGGTGACGGCGTAGCTGGCCTGCTCGGGGGAAAGGTATTCGTCTTTGCCGGCGATGACCTTGCCTTCCTCGTTATACATGAGGTCGAGAGCCTTCGCGATGCCGAAGTCGGTGAGCTTCACGTCGCCTTCGTTGGCGATCATGATGTTCTTGGGGCCGATGTCGCGGTGAACGATGTTCAGGTGGCGCCCCTCGCGATCGGTCTTCGCGTGCGCATAGGCCAGGCCACGGGCGATGCGGGAGACGATGAACACCGCGATGTCCACCGGCACACGGCGGCGAAGACGGCGGTGTTGCTCGAGGAATTGCTCCAGGTTCACGCCGCGGACAAGCTCCATCACCATGTAGTATTGATCGCCCGTTTTCCCCAAATGGTAGGTCTGGACGATGTTGGTGTGGATCAGGTCGGCGACGAGGCGGGCTTCGCCGATGAAGTTCTTCTGGAACTCGTCGATCGAGGAATACTCCTCCCGGATCAGCTTGATCGCGACCTGCTTCTTGAAATTGCCCGCCCCGAGTTGCAGGGCCTCGTAAACGACACCCATGCCACCGTCGGCCAGCTTGCGCACCAATTGGTAGTGCAGTTCGCCGAAGATGTGTTGCAGTGCGGGCACGAGGGGCAGAAAACAGCGGCGGATTCGGAGTGGCAAGGACTCAATTCCGAAGTAGGCCCGAAAATTGCTGTGACAACGCGGTCGCGTATTTGACAGGGCCGGCGGCGGTTCTCACGTTCGCCGCGATGATCACGTTGACGCCCCGGGCCGCCCAGCGAGTGAAAGCCCTCCAATCTGAGCTAAACGCACCGGAGAAACGGCTGCGCGTTTTGGTCGAGTCGGGCGGCTGCTCTGGCTTGCAATACGGCATGTCGTTCGACGAGCCGAAGACCGACGACACCGTTCTCGAAAGCGAGGGCGTTTCGTTTGTGGTCGATCCCGCGAGCTTCGCCTATCTGGATGGCAGCAGCATCGATTTTGACGACGGGCTGCAGGGCAAAGGTTTCGAAATCCGCAACCCGCATGCCCAGAGCACCTGCGGCTGCGGCAAGTCCTTCAACTAACAAGCACGTCGCGCGCGGCTTCCGGCCGCCTCACTCAGCGCATCGCCTCATGCAGGGCCACGATGCCAAACGTCATCGCACGCGCTGAGGCGGCGCGAAAACCCGCGGCCCGAATCTCTGCGGTCAGAGCATCGCGTCCGGGGAACGACTCGATCGTCTCGTTGAGGTAAACGTAGGCTTGGCGATCCCCTGTCACCCACCCGGCGAGCCGTGGGAGCACGTGGCGCAGATAGAAGAAGTAGATTGGCCGGAACCACCGCTGAGGCTGGGAAAACTCCAGGATGTAGGCGCGTCCGCCCGGACGCAGCACCCGCCACATCTCCGCCAGCGAACGTTGACGGTCTGACATGTTGCGCAGTCCGAACGAGATCGTGAGCGCGTCCACGGTTTGGTCGGCCAACGGAAGCGCCATGCCGTCACCCACTTTGAAGATGATACGTTTGGCTGCACCAGACGTCGCCGCCTGCTTGGCGATCGCTTGGTCAAGCATCGGCTGACAGAAGTCCATGCCGGTAATCTGCACGCGGGCCTCTAGCTTCCTAGCGAGGGCGAAAGCTACATCACCGCTGCCGGTCGCCAGGTCGACCACTGTTTGGGGTTCCTGCCGGCCCACGGCCTGCACCAGACGCCGCCGCCACCAGACGTCCATCCCGCCGCTCAGAAGCCGGTTGGCGAGATCATAACGCCGGGCAATCCGCCCGAACATGGAGTTGACCGCTAATGGATCAGGCACGGGTAGCGGTAGGGGATTTCCCGGCCCCAACAAGGGTGCACCTCCCAAAGGAAAATCTGTTCAAGGGGGTTGACGCAATTTCTACCATGCAAATAGTTTAGGCGTTCTAGCGATTTTATAACTTCAAAAGAAAGAAATGCTATGTCCTCCAATCTGACGAAACGCGAGATTGTCTTGGAAATTTACAAGAAGACGGGCTTTCCGCAGAAGCAGGTCGTCGACTCCGTCCAGCTGACGTTGGACATCATCCAAAAGGCGCTCGCCGAGGGCCGGAACGTGGAGTTGCGCAATTTCGGAGTGCTTGAGGTTCAGGTCCGCAAGGCACGTATCGGCCGCAACCCCAACAAACCGGAGGCGGAGGTTGTCATCCCGCAACGTGCGGTCGTGAAGTTCAAATCGGGCAAGATCTTGAAGCAGCAGCTCAAGAAGCTCGATCTCGCGAAGTTGTAATCGCCTGAGTGCCCGGTCGCGAAGATCCGCGCCGGGCTGTTTCCCCGCGCGAAATTTTGCATCGCGCTGCGCCGCTGGCCCGGGCCATCTTCGGCGCGATGGCCACGTTTCAGTCACTGCCCGGCTTCCGCGAGTTCTATCCCGAAGCGCTTGCCCGCCGAAACCACATCTTCCGCCTCTGGCGCCAGACCGCGACCGCGTTTGGCTTTGCGGAATACGATGCGCCCGTGCTCGAGCCGCTCGAACTCTACAAGACCAAGTCGGGCGATGAGATAGAGGCTCAGCTTTTCAGCTTCACCGACAAGGGCGGACGCGAAGTTGCCCTGCGCCCGGAAATGACGCCGACCGTGTGCCGACTCGTCGGCGCCAAGGCCAACGCTCTCAAGCGCCCCATCAAGTGGTTCAGCGTGGCCGAGTTCTACCGCTACGAGCGTGCGCAGAAGGGCCGCGAGCGCGCCTTCTTCCAGTTCAACGCGGATCTCTTTGGCGAGCCCGGTCCCGAAGCGGAGATCGAGCTGATCGCACTGCTCACCCAATGCCTGTGTGCGTTTGGTCTCACCGAACAGGATTTCTACGTCCGACTCAGCGACCGGAATCTCTGGTTCTACTACCTCGAAGCACTCGGGCTGGACGAGGCGCGCATTCGCGCGGTGCTCTCCGCGGTCGACAAGTTTGAGAAGGCCGGTGACGACGCGTTCAAAGGCTACACGGACCAGTTTGGGCCCCTCGATCCCGCGTTGAAGGACAAGATTCTCGGGTTCCTGCAAATCAAGACCCTCGCCACGCTCGAGCAGACGCTCGCCACCGTAGCCGGCGAAAAACTCGCCGCTCGTCTGGCGGACTGGCGAAAGCTCCTCGGCGGGCTCGAAGCCATGGGCCTCAGCCGGTTTGTCGAGGTCGACCTCGGAGTGGTCCGCGGCCTGGCTTACTACACCGGATTCGTCTTCGAAGCGTTCGACCGTAAAGGGGAACTCCGCGCCATCGCCGGCGGCGGCCGCTACAACGATCTCGTGAAAAAACTCGGCGGCCCCGATCTGCCGGCCGTCGGTTTCGCGATCGGCGACGTGACGCTCGGCCTGCTGCTCGACGCACGCGGGCTCATGCCGACGTTCGTTCAGGGATGTGACGTCTACTGCGTCATCGGCGGCGACGCCGAGCGCAAGGCCGCCTTCGCCGACGTTCACGCGCTGCGCGCGGCGGGCTTCCGTGTCGACTATCCGATCAAGGACGTCGCCTTCGGCAAACAGTTCAAAGCCGCGGCCGATTCCGGTGCGCGCCTCGCGCTAATCTACGGCGGAGACGAACTCGCCAAGGGCGTCGTGAAGGTGCGCGACCTTCGCGACCGCTCTGAACAAGAGATCCCGCGCGACCAGGTGCAAATGCTCGTCCGCGATTTCTTCAGCGGCGGCGAGTAGTTCGCGCCGTGCCCTCATGCGACCGAGCGAGAAACGCTACTGGCTTCGCATGATCGGCTGGCTCCTGTTGCTGTATCTCGGGGCGTGCGTGCTCGCGTGGCTCGCCGCCGATGGGATCATGTTTCCGTCGCGCTTCGCCTCGGGCACCGCCCCGACGGGCGCATTTCGCCTGAGACTCGCAGATGGCTCGACGGTGTCCGCGCTCCATCTGCCGAATCCGGATGCGCGCTTCACGCTCTGGTATTTTCACGGCAACGGCGAAGACCTGGGTGACATCGCCCCGCGGCTTGCCGAATACCACCAGCGCGGGTTCGCCGTGTTTGCGGTGGATTATCCCGGCTATGGCACGAGTGAAGGGCGGCCGAGCGAGCGTTCCGTGAACGCCGCCGCAGAGGCGGGCCGCCGTCATCTCGCGCAGCAAGGCGTATCCGAGAATAGAATACTGCTCTACGGACGGTCGGTGGGGAGCGGTCCCGCCGTCGAGATGGCGCGCCGCGAACGCTTCGGCGGCTTGGTGATCGAGAGCGGCTTCGTGAGCGCATATCGCGTGATGACGCGTTGGCCGATTTTCCCGGGCGATCGCTTTCGCAATCTCGCGAAGATCCCCGAAGTCGCTTGCCCGGTGCTCGTGATCCATGGCCGCCACGATGAGATCATCCCATTCTGGCACGGGGAAAAACTGCACGGAGCTGTTCGCGGTGTCCGTCACTCGCTGTGGGTGGACGCGGCACGACACAACGACGTCATCGAACAAGCCGGCGAAACCTACTGGCGCGAACTGCACGCTTTCACCGAGTCGCTCCCGTGCGCGGACCGACTCGCGCCTGAGTGCGGACCGAGTCGTGCCAAGGTGGG
>JAEYQF010000236.1 GCA_023410155.1 Verrucomicrobiota bacterium
ATGTCACGCTGGACGCGACCCAACGCCGCGCCCGCTCGGCCTCGATCGGCAGCACGCTCGCGCGGACCGGCGTGAGCAATCGCTTCGACCTGGCGCTGAACGGCCGACTCGACCTGCTCGATCCGCAGACGATCGCGGCCTACCAGGCGGCGCGCGCGGGCGTCGACGTGGCCCGGCTCGATGTCGAAGCGACACGCCAAACGGCGCTCGCGACGGTGGCGACGAGTTATTTTCAGCATCTGCGCAACCTCGCGCGGCTCGACGTGGTGGATTCCAACATTGAACGTGCGCGCGCCTTGCTGGAACTGGCGCGCCGTCAGGCTGACGCCGGGGTGGCGACGCAAATCGATGTCACGCGCGCCGAGGCCTTGCTCGCGACGGCGGTGCAGGACCGGCTGCAGCAGGAAACGGTGGTCCAGCAAAGCGAGCTGCAGCTGAAGCGCCTGCTCGGCTTGCCGCTGCCGCCCCCGCTGCGGCTGGTACCGGTGATGCTCGAGCGGGAGCCGCCGGTGGAGTTCTCCGCCATGCTGGAGGAAACAGCGTTGGAGTTGCGGCAGGATTACCAGCGGGCGCGCCGCCTGCTCGATCAGACCGAGCTCGAAGTGAAGGCGGCCCGGTTTAATCGCCTGCCGGCCCTGGCATTAACGGGTTCGTATGGTGAGGCGTCGGAGACGCCCTTTAATGGCGACGAGTCGACCGTGTGGTCGGCCGCCGCGGCCTTGTCGGTTCCGGTGTTCGACGGTCTGCGCACGGGTGCGCTGACGCGACTGGCGTTGTCGCGTCGTCGCGCGCAGGAACTGCGCCTGCGGGATCTCGAATCTGCCATCAGCGCCGAGGTGCGACTGGCGTTGCAGGACGTGCGGTCGCGTCATGCGCAGGTGGAGGTCGCGCAAACGAGTCTGCGCCTGGCGGAGGACGAACTGCGGTTGGCGCAGACGCGGTTCGAACAAGGTGTGGCGGACAACCGCGAGATCATCGAGGCGCAGAACCGGTTGGCGCAGGCCAGTGACAACCGCCTGGAGGCGGTTCACCAGTACCACTTGAGCCGGCTCGAACTCGAGCGCGCCCGCGGCAACGTCAAAGGCCTGCTGCAGTGAGCGCTTCGGGCGACCCGGAGGGCGTTGGTGATGGGGGCGTCGGCCCCGCGCTGATCCTGGCTTCCGCTTCACCGCGCCGGCGTGAACTGCTCGCACAACTGGGGCTGCCGTTCAAAATCGTGACGGCGGAGGTGGTGGAGCACGAGGAGGCAGGCACCGATCCGCGCGTGATGGTCGCACACAACGCGGCTTTGAAGGCGGAATGGGTGGCGGCGCGTCATCCGGAGGCCTGGGTGCTGGGCGCGGACACCACGGTGTTTCTCGACGGGCAGGCGTTGAACAAACCGGTGAATGCTGCCGATGCGCGGGCGATGTTGCGCCGACTCAGCGGGCGAACGCACACCGTTTTCACGGGTTTGGCCCTGCGAAGGGAGAAGGACGGGCTACGTGTGGACCGCCACGACGCCAGCGAAGTGACGTTTCGGACGCTGGACGAAGCCGCAATCGAAGCCTACCTCGCGCGGGTGCCGACCCTCGACAAGGCAGGGGGTTACGGAATCCAGGACCACCCGGAGCTGATCATCGAGGGCTATCGCGGCTCATTGAGCAACATCATCGGCCTGCCGCTGGAAACGACGAAACAACTTTTGACGGACGTAGGTCTTCTGCGCTGAGCTTTACGCCAACGCCGCATGTCCCGCTCCACCGAACCTGCGCCTCAAGCGCGCCGCGCCCGGACCATTCCGTGGCCGAAGGCCAGTCGCCCGGACGCACGCTCGGTCCGGATCGGGTTGGTTGGCACGGTGCTGATTCACCTGTTGTTGTTCTGGCTGGCGCCCCGGATTGAGGAGCATTTCATGTCGGGCCCGCTCGTCAGCCCGGGGGCCGATGAGGGTATGCAGAGTTTTGATATCGAGGTGACGAGCGAAGAGGACCTCGAGCCGCCGCCCCCGCAGCGGTTCGTCGAGACCAATCCGGATGCACCCGACAATCCGCCGGACGAGACGATCAACTTCGGCGATCGCAACCAGCAACTCGCGCAGGAGGAGCCGGACCCGGAGAATCGCGGAGACATGCCTTCGACGGAAGGGCAGGACGACATCAACAACACGGCGATCGTCAGCGGGACCCGTTCCGTGCCGCAGCCGGAGGTCGTAGCTCCGCCGCCGACACCGGCCACTGAGAACGAGCCCAACGATGTGACCGAGCCGGCCGAGACGCCGCGCCTGGCGCAGGATCCACTGGCCGGGGAAGAGGAGGTCACAGGCGAAAGCGAGGACGGGATTGGCAGCAATGTCGTCAAACTTCCGGAGAACCCGCAACCCGACGTGACCGAGCAAATTGAGGGCGTGCACGACCCGGAGCAGGCGCGCCCGGATGGCCGTGGACTTTATTACCGTCCGGATCCGAGTCGTCCGCAGCAGCGGCCGCAGTTGGCGCAGTCGCAGATCCGGCCCACGATCATGGCCAACCGGGTTGAAGGCACGTCGAACATGGGTGTGAAGGCGCACAGTGCGTTGCGCACGACCTATGGCGAGTATCTCGCGAGGG
>JAEYQF010000263.1 GCA_023410155.1 Verrucomicrobiota bacterium
ACGTAGAGCACCCCGTCATCGGCGGCGGGCGACGAGAGGATGGCACCCACCTTCAGCATCGCGTCGAAGCCATAGGCCGTGTGCTCGAAGAAGTCCGACGTGAACAGAGCCGGGAAATTGATCTCTCCCTTATCGGTGAGCGCGCGGTTCACATTCGCCTTCGCGGCCGGCGTCTGAAATTCCCCGCGAATGGCGCCGGTGGCGATCTCGATGACGTAGACCTTGCCGCCAAACGTGCCGACGTAGGCGAGATCTCCCACCACAGTCGGCGATGCAAATGCGGGAAACTTCACCTCGGTCTTGTAGAGTTCGCGTCCTGTTTCGCGATCCAGGGCGAAGAAATAGGCCGGAATGGAAGTGGCCCCAAACACGCGGTCGCCTCGCACCGCCGGGGTGGCGTTAACCCAGGTGTATTTGGTTTTCCACTTCACCTCGCCCTTGGCCGCATCAACGGCGTAGAGATGAAAATCCCGATTTCCGAAATAGACGGTTCCGTCGACGATCGTCGCCGAAGATTGGATACCGTGGGCATTGTGGTTCTCGGGGTCGGTGCCGGTCTGCAGTTTCCACTTCACCGCTCCGGTTGCGGCATCGAGCGCGTAGAAGATCGCGTCCCAGCTCCCGATGTAGACCGTGCCGTCCGCCACGGCGGGCGAGGCGTGGACGACGTCGCCCGTCTTGTGCTTCCAAAGCAGGGCGCCGTTTTCCGCATCGAGCGCATAGATGTGGCCATCGCCGGAGCCGAAAAACACGCGACCTTCGACCACCGTCGGCGAAGACAGGTAGCAGTCCCAAAGATCTGCCATGAGCTGCCGTTTGGGCTTCATGCCGTGCAGTCCGGGTGCGGTGAACTTGCGCTCGCCTTCGGTTTCGAATTTCCACCGCTGCTGGCCCGTGGCGGTGTCGACGGCGTAGAACGAGCCATCGTAGCTCCCGAAGAACGCGACGCCGCCAACAATCGCCGCGGTCGAGCGCACCGGGCCGCCGGTCGCAACGCGCCATTTCTCCACCCCGGTCGCCCGATCGAGCGCATAGAAGTTTTTATCGTCACTGCCGACAAACAGCAGCCCTCCGGCGAGCACCGGCGAAGCGATCACCGGGCCGCGAGTGGCAAACGTCCATTTGGTCTTCATCTCACCCAACGGAGCCGCCCCCGAAGTCGCACCAGAGTGGGCAGGATCGCCCCGGAACATGGACTGTGCGAACGTGGCTGGCGCGGCCGCCACGCCGACCGCGAGAGCAATGATCGCGGCCGAGCGAAACAATGACGAAGATAGAGCAGGAACGTGAGGGGTGAGCATGGGAAAAGTGAAACACCGGGAAGAACGGTTCTCCTCCGGATTTTGCGCATCGATTGCGTCGCGATAGAGACGAGCAGACGAAAAGAACAGGATCGAGGCGATGGCACCGCGGCGACCGAAGCGGCACGGATCGCGCGAACGGGCGGCTCCTCGATCCGCGGAGCCGAAGCATCCGCCAAGGGCCCGCACCCGCGGGCGCTGCTTCGTTCAGAGCCGACGCGGACTCACGCGCCGGGCACGAGGCCCCGCTCGCTCGCTTGTGCAAACGCCAGCATAGCCTGAAACTCGGCGCTGCCTGCGCTCGCATGCGAGCTGATCTTCTCCAGCGCCTGCGTGCGGTTGAGACCGTCGCGATACAGGATGCGATAGAGCTGCTTCACGCGGTCGATGCGCTCAGGTGTGAAACCATGGCGCTCCAGGCCGACTTTATTGAACATCCGGATCGTGGCCGGCTGGCCCTCCGCGATGAAATAAGGCGGCAGGTCCTGCACGAGCTTCGCACACGCCGCGAGCATCGCGTGCGTGCCGATGCGACAGAATTGATGCGTGCCGCCATACGCCCCGATCACCACGTAGTCCTCGACCGTGACATGTCCGGCGAGGCCCGCGTAGTTGCTCATGATGATGTGATTTCCCACCACGCAATCGTGCGCGATATGGCAATAAGCGAGGATGGTGTTGTGCGAGCCCACCGTCGTCATCGCACCGTCAGGCGTGCCGCAATGCACGGTGACGAACTCGCGAAAGACGTTTTTGTCGCCGATGCGCAGGCCCGGGTTCCCGCCCTTGAATTTCAGGTCCTGCGTCTTTCCGCCGATGAACGCATAGGGGAAGATGTCGTTGTCGGCGCCGAGCTGTGTGTTGCCGTCGACCGTCGCGTGATGTTGCACGCGCGTGCGATCGCCGAGCACGACCGACGCGCCGACATACGCATAAGCACCGACCTCGACATCGGCGCCGAGCTGCGCGCCTGCTTCGACGATCGCCGTGGGATGAATACGTGAGGCCATCGGCTCAGGCTTCGGCCCCCTGCTCCACCACCGCGAACATGAGTTCGGCGGAAGACACGACGTTGCCGCCAACGGTGCACGTCGACTCTGCGACGGCGAGCTTGTTGCCGCGGATCTTGGTGAGCTTGGCGTTGATCACGAGCTGGTCGCCGGGCCGGACCGGTTTGCGGAACTTGATCTTGTCCGCGCTCATGAAAAACGGCGTCTTGTCCTCGCTCGAACCGAGGCGGAGCAGCAGCAGACCGGCCGCTTGAGCCATCGCCTCGACTTGGAGCACGCCCGGCATCACCGGCTCGCCCGGGTAGTGACCTTGGAAATACGGTTCGTTGATCGACACGTTCTTGATCGCGACGAGTTCGTGCTCGCCGATGAACTCGATCACGCGGTCCACCATCAGAAACGGATAGCGGTGCGGCATCATCTCGAGGATGCGCTTGATATCGAGCGACGTCTCACCGGGCTGCAGCGTCTTGGCCGGCGTGGCGGCTTTCTTCTTCGGGCCTTTCTTTCGCTCGAGCAGTTTCTCGTAGAGCGCCTTGGTGAGCTCGGCGTTGATCGCGTGACCGGGCCGGGTCGCGACGATGTGCGCCTTGAGCGGGAGTCCGAGGAGGAGCACGTCGCCGACGATATCGAGCATCTTGTGGCGCACGAACTCGTCTTTGAAACGCAGCCCCTCCTTCGAGATGATCTTGTCGCCGCGGATTACGACGGCGCAGTCAAGCGAGCCGCCCTTGATCTTCCCGAGCTTCAGCAGCTCCTCGATGTCCTCATAGATCGTAAACGTCCGCGCCGCGGCGATCTGGGTCATGTAGACCTCCGGATCGATCGTCAGCGAAAGATGCTGCGTGTGAATACCGCGGTCATCCGCGGACGTGCAGGAGATCTTAAACGTGTCGCTCGGCAGCGCGATGATCGACGAGTTGCCGCGGGTCACAGATACCGGGGCATCGAGCTCGAAGTATTCGCGATCTTTCTCCTGCTCCACCGGCTCGCCCTGCAGGATCATGTTTACGAAGGGGCGGGCCGAACCGTCCATGATCGGCGGTTCGGAAGCGGTCATTTCGATCAGGACGTTATCCACGCCGCAGCCGTGGAGCGCGCTCAACACGTGCTCGACTGTGTGAATCTTGGCGTGACCGACCTGGATCGTGGTCGCGCGCACGAGATCCGTCACCTGGTCGACACGGGGCTTCAGCTCCGGCGCGCCATTGAGGTCGATCCGCTTGAAAACAATTCCGTGGTCCACCGGCGCCGGCTTCATCGTCAACGTGACGGCCTCGCCGGTGTGCAGCGCGCTACCCTGGACTGAGACTTCACGCGCGAGAGTGCGTTGTTTCATAAAAGGTTTGGCGCGGAGTGTCGGAATCACCCCTCAAAGGGCAAGCCCCGAAACCCGCGGCGCCCGGCCTTGACACCCCCGAAGCGCGGCAGTTAATCCATCGACCTTTTAACAACGCAAATCGTCCAACAACGCCCCCCGTATGCCCGCAGCTAACGACATCCGCAAAGGCCAAGTCATCAAGTTCAACGGCGAGCCCCACCTCGTCATGGAAACCCAGCACCGGACGCCGGGTAATCTTCGCGCCTTCGTGCAGATCAAGATGCGCAACCTGCGCTACGGAAAGGCCCTCGACCAACGCTTCGCCTCCACCGACACCATCGAGGTCCTCCCCACCGAGAAGAAGACGCTCGAGTTCAGCTACGTCGATCGCGGCACGTATGCGTTCATGGACCCCGAGACCTTCGAGCAAATCGAGCTCAGCGAGCAGACCCTCGGCGAGGTGAAGAACTACCTCGCGGTAGGAGGCAAGGTGGACGTGCTCTTTGTCGACGAGCGCCCGCTCTCCGTCGACCTTCCCTCGGCCGTGTCGCTGAAAGTCGTCGAGTCCGCGGACGGCATCAAAGGTGACACCGCGAGCAACGTGCAGAAACCCGCCAAGCTCGAGACCGGCCTCGTCGTGCAGGTCCCGCTCTTCGTCAAGGAAGGCGAGATCATCCGCGTCAACACCACGGACGGCAGCTACCTCGGCCGCGCCTAAGCGCCGGCGAACATTCGTCACAACTCACCCGCAGCCTCCAGCTGCGGGTTTTTTCTTGCCCCGCCTGCCCCTCCAACCAGTTAAGTTCGACCCCGGAACGGACTAACCGACTATTCGCTCCCTTAATAGCCCCTGCACCCGCTTTCGGATGGCCCGGGATGTGCCGATACGGGACTTCGATGTCGCAGACCCCACCGACAGTCGAAACCACTGCGTCCAGCGCCGCGACCCCCGAGCGCATCAGCGCGCTCGCGTCCACGCTCCGCGGGCGCATCCGCGGCTCGATCCAGGAAATCTCCGACATCAACCTTCAGGCTCGGGTCCTCTCCATCAATGCCCAGATCGAGGCGGGACGTGCCGGTGAGGCAGGCCGCGCGTTTTCCGTCGTCGCCGAGGAAATGGTGAGCTTTTCGAATCGAACGCAGCGCGCCGCACAGAAACTCGAGGAGCAATCTGAAGCGGTGGTGATGGAGCTCGCCGAAGTCAGCCATCGCCTTGCCACCGAAGTGCGCGGCACGCGGCTCGCGGACCTCGCACTCACCAACATCGATTTGATCGATCGTAATCTCTACGAACGCTCCTGCGATTGCCGTTGGTGGGCGACCGATGCCGCTGTGGTCGCCGCTCTCGCCCAAACCGATGGGACGACCGTCGCCTTCGCTTCGCAGCGCCTCGGGGTCATCCTCAAGGCCTACACCGTTTACTTCGACATCGTGATTGCCGACGCTCGCGGCATCATTGTCGCCAACGGCCGCCCAGAGATGTTTGCCGTCAAGGGCGCTGACTGCAGCCAGGCCCCCTGGTTCAAATCCGCCCTCGCAACGCGCAGCGGTGACGAATTCGGCTTTCAGTCCGTCCACGCCTCACCGCTCGTGAAGCAGCAGCGCGCGCTCGTCTACTCCTGCCGCGTCTGCCGCGGAGGCGACGCCCGCGGCGAACTACTGGGAGTGCTCGGCGTAGTCTTCAATTGGGACGGACTCGCGCAACGCATCATGCACGAGACACCCATCGAAGAATCGAAACGCGCGGTCACCCGCACTTGCATCGTGGACGACGAGGGAAACGTGCTCGCCGATTCGCGCGACCAGATCCTCCAAGAGCGCGTCTTGTTGCCGGATCGCGCCGCGCTCTTCACCACTCGGAAATCGAGCCAGATCGTCGCCAGCAGCGGGCACACGTTCCTCGTCGCCCACGCGCAGTCTCCCGGCTTCGAGACCTACCGCACCGGCTGGCACTCGCTCATCATCGAAGAGCTTCCCGGCACCGGCGCACCCTGATTTACCTGGCGCGAAGGGCTTCCACCGCCCGGCGATAAGCCGCGTCGGCGCGCTCCACCCCGTCGGCGGCGCAACCCAGATCGCGTAACAAGCCGTCGCGCAACCCATAGATCCAACCGTGGATCGTGAGAGGTTGGCCCCGGTCCCACGCATCGCGCACGATGGTGGTCAGCGAGAGATTCTGCACCTGCTCGATCACGTTGAGTTCGCACAGCCGATCACTCTGCTCCGATTCGCTCTTCAGCGCACACACGCACGCATCATGCTTGAGCCGCACGTCCTGGATGTGCCGCAGCCAGTTGTCCGCCAATCCGACCCGATCGCAGCGCAACGCCGCGCGGACGCCGCCGCAACCATAGTGGCCGACCACCATGATGTGTTTTACCTTCAATACATCGACCGCGTATTGCAGCACACTCAGGCAGTTCAGATCCGTGTGCACGACCACGTTGGCGATATTGCGGTGCACGAACACTTCGCCCGGCAGCAGCCCGAGAATCTCGTTAGCCGGCACGCGACTGTCGGAACAGCCGATCCAAAGATACTCCGGGCTTTGCTGCCGCGAGAGCTTCTCGAAGAACTGCGGATCGCGCGCGCGGATCGCATCGGCCCAAGCTTTGTTCTGGTCGAACAGGTGCGGGAGGAAATCCATGTGTGCGGAAATGGTTCAACCCCGGAGACCGATGTCCACACCGAATCCGGCTCAGCACCGCGGCCACGGATCTCGGGATCCAAAACCCGACCCGGGGCGTGTCCTGGCGCGACTCGGGACGAACAAAGGCGCGACCGTGTCCGGACCTTGGCTCGACCCGGTGCGCAATGAGTCCCGACTCGGTGCGATCTCAGGCGCGAGTCGGGCGCGCGCTCACCACTGCAGGCTGCGCGGCGTGTATTCCATCAACTCGATGTCGTTGCCGTCAGGATCCTTGATCCAAGCCTGCTTCGAGTGATCCATGCCGACACTGATCGGACGGACTTTCACGCCGAGCGATTCGATGCGCGCGACTTCGGCTTCGAGGCCGTTCACCTCGAAGCAAAAGTGCCGCGCGTGCGCTTCCTCGTTGGAACGCATGGCACGCACTTCCCCGCCCCACTGTTTCACTGCGCCACGCTGGTCAAAGATTTCCACAAACGTCGTGTCGCCGCAGGCGAAATAATACCCGAACGCGAAGCCATCGTCGTTCGTCATCGTGAATTTCACGGGGAAGCCGAGCACGTCGCGGTAGAACGCGATCATCGCGTCGAGTTGATCGGTGAAGAGACAGGTGTGGGCGAGTTTCTTGATCATGGGTATCGTTGGTCTCGGTCGTGCGATGCGGGGGCGCGTGTCTCGCGATCACACCACGCGCGCCCAAAGGACTTTGAGGTAACGGCTCTCGAGGCAGTTCGAGTAAACAGGATGATCCACGCCGGGTCCCGTGCGGTCGAAAAACTGCAGGCGACGATTCTGCCGGTGCGCGGCCTTGATCACGTGCGCCTCGAAATCTTCGAGCGAAAGCAGTCCGGAGCAGGAGCACGTGACGAAGATGCCGCCGGGCTTCACGAGCGAAATCGCGAGCAGATTCAGATCCTCGTATTTCTGGCGGCCTTCCCAGTTGCCGCCCTCTTCGCGCGTGAAAATGAACTTCGGCGGGTCGAGCATCACGACGTCCCACTTCTCCCCGTTCTGCTGCATCTGGCGCGCGTAGGCGAAGGCATCGGCGTGCACGAACTTGAGACGCGCCTGATTGAGATTCGCGTTGCGCTTCGCCTGCGCGATCGCGGCTTCATCGAGATCGACCGCGGTGACATCGCTCGCGCCACCCGTGACTTTCGCGTTGAGCGAGAATCCGCCGGTGTAGCAGCAGAGATCGAGCACGCGCGCGTCCTTGGCGAAGCGGGCAAACGCGCGGCGGTTGTCGCGCTGGTCGCAGAAGAAACCGGTCTTGTGGCCCTCGGCAAAATCGACCTCGTAGCGCACGCCATGCTCGCGGATTTTCACAAGGCGAGGCGCGGCGGCGTTGGTTTCGTTGAAGGTCGACGGCTTGATGCCTTCGAGCGAGCCGAGGTCGTGGTCGACGTGGACGCGTGCGAACTTCGTGCCCGCGAGTTCGTGCAGGAGCGGCAGCCACTTCGGCAGACGCTGCGCGATGCCGAGCGAGTAAACCTCGCAGAGCAACGTATCGCCGTAGCGATCGATCGTGAGACCGCTGAGGCCGTCGCCATCGGAGTTGATCAAACGATATGCGTCGGTGACTTCGTCGAGTTTGAAAAGCGTGCGGCGCAGCTCGACCGCGCGGCGAAGCGCGGCTTCGAAATAGGACTCGTTCACCGGCTCCGCCGAATGCGCGACCACGCGCAGCGGGATTTTCGCACGGGGATTGTAGAGACCGCCGCCGGCGAGGTTGCCGTTCTTGTCGTAAACGTTGACGAAATCGCCCGGTCGCGCGTCCGACGACACCTGCCCGAGCAGCCGCGGAAAAATTGCGGGCTGGAAGGTGAAGTATTTGAGCTGCGCCCAAGGCTTGGGCCACGTGGCGCGGTCGTAAACGCGCGGCGGCGCTTTCTCGGGTTTTTCCGTCGGCAACGGGTCGGGCATGTCGCTAAAAGGGACGAGCCCCGCCCCGCCCGCAATTTTTTTGGCGCAGCCTGAATCCAAAGGCGGTGCTGACGACACTCCCTTCTCGAAACCCTCTTCCAACATGAACATCAATCTCGCCAACATCTTCGGTCTCAGTGGAGGCCAATGGATCCCGATTCTTCTCGGCGGCATGCTCTTCCTCGTCGGCGGCACCGTCGCGATCACGGCCATGTATCTTCACAACCGCCGTAAA
>JAEYQF010000327.1 GCA_023410155.1 Verrucomicrobiota bacterium
CGTGGCAACGGGCCGCTGCCGACGAGATTCCCGGCACGCGCCCACGCCGGCCCGCGCCGCTCCATCGCGCCAAATCTCTGGAGCACGCGTGGATTGAGCGCGAAGGTGGAGACGTTGGCCGTGAGCATCGCGAAATACGGCGTGGGTCGCTCGAGCGTGACGACGAGCGTGCGTGAGTCGGAAGCGGCGACGCCGAGCTGCGAGAGATCGGTGAGCGTGCCGCCATTGATGGCTTCGGCGTTCTTCACCGGGTAGAGCAGGTAGGCGTTGTCGGCGGCGATCGCCGGTGAGACCAGCCGGCGCCACGACTGCACGAAGTCGTCAGCGGTGACGGGTTCGCCATTGGACCAGCGGAGATTTTCGCGGAGATGAAACGTCCACGTGAGTCCGTCCGCGGAAACGTCCCAACGCTCGGCGGACGACGGCAGCGGCGTGAGTTTCTCCTCGTCGAGCACGGTGAGCCCCTCGAAGAGCGCCATGTGGATGTTGCCCTCGGTGTAGGCGGTCATCGTCTGCGGATCGAGGTCGGCGGGTTCCGCGCCATTGCCGAGAAGCAAAGTGCCGGTGCGCACGCCGGCGTCGGCGGGCGTCTCGCGCGGACTGCAGCCGGTGCCCACGAAGGCGAGAACAACATGGAGCGAGAGCAACACGCGAAGGTGCAGGTGCATGGCGGTTTTCAGAAAACACCGTCTTTGCGAAGCCGGCAAAAAATCTTTCTAAGAAACGGACCCGCCGTGCGTTTCCCCTGCTGAACCCCATGTCCACCGATTCACCGACAGGACGGGCGTCCACCCATGAAGCAGGTTTTTTGGAGCGCATCTTTGCGGAGCAACAGGCTCCGCTCACCCGTTACGCCGCGAAATTCCTCGGCGATCCCGACCGCGCCCGCGACATCGTGCAAGACACGTTTGTGCGGTTCATGGCGCAGCCGCGCGAGACGGTCGAGGGCCACGCAACCGAGTGGTTGTTCACCGTCTGCCGCAACCGCGCGCTCGACGTCCTGCGAAAGGAGGGGCGCATGAGACAGTTCGACGAAGGCGAGGCTGAGCGTGTGACTGCGGTCGAGCCGCGGCCGGGACGGAAGCTCGAGGAGAGCGAAACCCACGCCGCGCTGCTCCGGTTGATTGATCGCCTGCCGCGCAACCAGCAGGAAGTCGTGCGCCTTAAGTTTCAAAATGGATTCAGCTACAAGGAAATCGCCCGCATCACCGAACTGTCGGTGGGCAACGTGGGATTCCTGATTCACACCGCGGTGACGCGGCTGCGCGCGGAGTTCGCCGCACAAAAACCGTAAGCGAGGAACCTGACGATGAACGAACCGAAGATTCTGCCCGACGACCCGCGCGTGACGGCGTTTGCGCTGGGCGAGCTGGAAGGCGCCGAGCGCGCCGAGATCGAAGCCGCCGTGCAACGCGACCCCGTATTGCGTGCGGCCGCGGAGGAAACCCGCGTGATGGCGCGACAGCTCGAGGAGAGTTTTGCGCGGGAACCGCTGCCCGTTGTCGAGCGGCCGCCCGCGGCGAACGAGAAGTCCGACCCGCAGAAAACGCGCCCCACGCCGAAAGGGAAGCTCCTGCAGTTTCCGCAGCTCTACTATGTAGTCGGCGGACTGGCCGCGGCGTGTTTCGCGGTGGTGCTCGCGTGGCATCAGCCGGAGCTGGAGCGCCGCGAAGCGGAGCGACAGGCGGCGATGGAGGAGCGTGCCCGCCAGCTCGCGGAGGCGGCCGCGCACCAGCGGCAACAGGAGGCGGTGGCACTCGCCATGCCGGTAATCCCGCCGCGAGAGATCGAGGCGGCCGCATTGGCGGACGTGAGCCGGGCGCGCTTGGCTCGAAAGGCTGCCCCAGCAGGGCTCATGGCGGTGACCGGCGCTGCTGCTTCCAACACCGAGTCCTACGCCTACCGCGCCGAAAGCGACTTCCTCTCGGCCGTGCAAAATCCGCTTTCGACGTTCTCGGCGGATGTGGACACCGCGAGCTACGCGAACATCCGGCGATTTCTGCGCGAGGGACGTCGGCCGCCCGTGGATGCCGTGCGGATCGAGGAGATGTTGAACTACTTCCCTTATCGCTACGCGCCGCCCTCGGCTGGATCGGCGGTCCCGTTTGCGGCATCGATGGAAGTCGCCGAGGCCCCGTGGGCGCCCGAGCATCGACTCGTCCGCATCGGCCTCAAAGGGCGCGAAGTCGCCGCCTCCGAGCGTGGCGCGGCCAACCTGGTGTTTCTCCTGGATGTTTCGGGTTCGATGAACGCACCCAACAAACTCCCGCTCCTGAAGGAATCGATGCGGCTCCTGCTCGGCCGGCTGCGTCCAGACGACCGCGTGGCGATCGTGACCTACGCGGGTGCGAGCGGGCTCGCGCTGCCATCGACCCCGGCCGCGAAAGCCAGCCAGATCGCGGCCGCGCTCGACGAACTTCGCGCCAGCGGATCGACCAACGGCGCCATGGGCCTCGAGCTCGCCTACGACATCGCCAAAGCGAACTTCGTCCCCGGCGGACTCAACCGCGTCGTGCTGTGCACGGACGGCGATTTCAACGTGGGCCCCTCGAGCGAGGGCGAGTTGCACCGGCTCATCACCGAAAAGGCGAAGTCGGGCGTGTTTCTCACCGTGCTCGGCTTTGGCATGGGCAACTACAAGGACGCCACGCTCCAGCAGCTCGCCGACGCGGGCAATGGAAACTACGGCTACATCGATACGCGCCGCGAAGCCGAGAAACTGCTCGTCGAGCAGGTGAGCGGCACGCTCGTGACGATCGCCAAGGACGTGAAGCTCCAGGTTGAGTTCAATCCCGCCCAGGTCGCCTCGTATCGACTCATCGGATACGAGAAGCGGCTTCTCAAGAAGGAGGACTTCAACAACGATGCCGTCGATGCGGGCGAGATCGGCGCGGGCCACACCGTGACCGCACTCTACGAGATCGTGCCGGCCGGAACGGACGATGCCTCCGCCCAGGTCGCCGACGTGGACGATCTGAAATACACGAGCGTCGCTCCGCGCAGCGAGAAGATCGTCGCGAGTGACGAACTGCTCACGCTCAAGATTCGCTACAAGGACCCCGAGGGCGGCGAGAGCAAGAAGCTGGAGTTTCCGCTCGTGGACGAAGGCCGGCGCTTCGCCGAAGCGAGCGACGACTTTCAGTTCGCCGCCGCGGTGGCGGGACTCGGCATGATCCTCCGTGACTCGCCGCACCGCGGCAACGCGACGCTGGCAAGTGTGACAACCTGGGCTGACGGCGGAGCGAGTTGGGATGTCGGCGGCCACCGCTCTGAGTTCCTCACGCTCGTGCGTCAGGCTGAAGCGCTCTTGCAGTAGTCGCGGATGAACGCCGAAGACCGCGGCTACGCGCACACAGACCGCGCTCCTTGAAAAGACCCCGGCCCCTAGCCTGAACTGTGCGCAGACGCGTCAGCCACAAAGTAACGTATTCGGTGACTCTGTGTTGATTCGATCCGCGCTTGGTTTTGGTCAAGTTGGCGCCGGGGCGGGACAGGCGACGCACCTCGGCGCGGCTCGGAGGGGATTGGGGCACGACTCGGTCCGCACCCTATCGCGACGCGGGATGGATCTTGGGCCGACTCGGTCCGCATCTTGGCCCGACTCGGGTCCGA
>JAEYQF010000359.1 GCA_023410155.1 Verrucomicrobiota bacterium
CCGGAACGGCGGACGACAATACCATCTACAATCTGGATGGATTCCCTGGCTACCGGGTCGATTTGCTGGCGGGAGGCACAGCGATCGCTTCCGACAACAACTCTCTGGCCGGCACGATCGGAGAAGGAGCTTTCGGGACGAGTACGGTGGAGTTCATCAGCGGAGCAAGCCATGCGGCGATGGGCTTGGCGCTCGGCATCCGGCTGGTGAACTTGAATCTGGCAGCGGGGGTGCCGGCCGGCGCGGATCTCGAGGTGGATTTCGACAATGTGCGGCTGACCGCGACGGCAGTGCCGGAGCCGGCTTCCTGGAGTGCGATCGCGGCGCTAGTGGCTGCGGCTGTGGCAGCTCACAGATTTCAGAGGCGAGCGTAGTCAGCGTCCTGGCGTGCACTTGGCCCGCGGCAGAATGCTTGCTTTTCCGCCCCTGAACAATCGCCTGACAAGGACGAAGGGCCGCAAAAAGGCGCAGAAGGCGCAAAAAGAACGATTCACGGAGTGGGAGATTTTTTTGCGCCTTGTTGTGCCTTTTTGCGGCTAATGAGATGATCGCGCGGTTTGCCGCATAGCGGCGGATGGGTGTCGCGGGTGGAGCCCGATGTCCTCATCGGGCTGGTCCATAACGGAAGCCGTGAGGCTTGGCTGATCTCGCTTCGGTCGGTACGTGGGAATGGTGAAACGCTCAGGCGTTCCGGTACAGCCCAATGGGGACATCGGGCTTCACCTTATTCGCGGAGAGTTGTTCGCAGGCGCGGAAGGATCTGCGACGCTTGTCCCCTTGACGCGGGCCGTTTTCTCCCCAGCAAACATCGCACCCCCCGCGCCCCATGAACCGTCGCCACTTCATCAAGTCGACAGCGGCAGCGTCCGCTGTCGCCCTGCTCCGGCCCAGCTTCGCCCACGCCGCGCTCCCGGAGGCCAAGATCACCAGGATCAAGTTTTACGAGGCGCCTACCGTGATGCCGCTGCAGATTCCGCTCCTGCAAAGCAACATGGTGGTCGTCGTCGAAACCGACGCGAACCTCACCGGGATCGGGGAGGGCGGCACGATCGACACGCTCACGCCGTGCGCGGGCCGCCTGATCGGGAAGAACCCGTTCCAAATCTCCGCCCTGTGGCAGGACATGTATCGAGCGTTTCATTACCCGCCGGGTCGCGAGCGGCTCCATGCGATGGGCGCGCTCGATCTGGCCTTGTGGGACCTCAAGGGCAAGGCCCTCGACGTGCCGGTGTATGAGCTGCTCGGCGGCTCGGTCCGCAAGCACCTCGAGTGCTACACGACGGGCTTCCGCGGCGGCGGCAACACCCTGCGCGACCGCGCCGCCGCGTGCATGGACGCGGGCTGGCGGCTCTTCCGTTTCGATGCGGCCAGCGTGCGGGACACCAACATCTACGACGCCCGCGAGCGCATGAGGCAGATGCAGGCCGACTGCCGGGCGGCCCGCGAGGGCGTCGGCCCGAACGGCAATTTCATGGTCGATTTCCACCAGCGCTTCACGCTGGCCGACGCCGCGCGCGGCTGCCGCATGATCGAGGAATTCGAGCCCTTCGCCGTCGAGGATCCGGTCGAGACCGATTCGTTTCTGCAGGACATCCCGAAGCTGCGCAACATGACCATCTGCCCGCTCGCCGCCGGCGAGGAGCTCGGCGCGCGCTGGGATTTTCTGCCGCTGGTCGAAAACCACGACCTCGACTACATCCGCGTTTCGCTGCCCAACACGGGCGGCATCACCGAGATGATCCGCATCTGCGCCGCCTGCGAAAGCCACGACGTCGGCATCATGCCGCATTTCACGGGCCCGATCGCCACGGCGGCCCAGGTGCACGCGCTCGCGCCCTTTCCGCAGTCGGTCGTATTCGAATACAATTACGCCACCCGCCCGGTGCCGTATCTGCACGAGTTCATCACCTTCAAGGAAGGGAAGGTCTACACGAACGACCGTCCCGGCCTCGGCGTCACGGTCAACTTCGAGGCGCTGCGGCTCGTCGGCGAGATTACGGCGCCCGGCGGAAACCGTCCGACTTACTACCGGCCCGACGGCTCGCAGTTCACCTGGTAGGCCCGCTGCTTCCACTTCATCTTCCAACCCCACTCATCGGGTCGCGCTTCCTCGTGACGGTGGCCGCGGCACTGCTGTTTCCCCAGCAGGTGATTCACTCAGGCGATGTCGACCTGACCAACAAATGGGGGACCAAAGAGGGCAGGTTGTGAGTCTTTCAGTCGCGCTGGTGGTTAGCATTCGAATTCCCGGAAGGATTGAAAATCTTAAAACCCGACCGCTTTGGTCCCCGCTGGCTTTAGGAATTTCCGCGCGGCGTGTGAGGATTCTGCCGGACAGCCGTGCAGAAGGCCCAGGGAACCTGCTGGGTTTCACAGGAGCCAAGCTGGGGAATGGCTGGGGAGGATGCTGGACCTCGGATTGCCCTCGGTATTTCTCCTGTAAAAGCGGCTCGTGCTGGTCGTAGGTCGACGTGCTACGGACGTTGTCGTCGAGGGTGATGAGC
>JAEYQF010000016.1 GCA_023410155.1 Verrucomicrobiota bacterium
GCTCGGCGGGCTCTGGATCGACCGGGTCAGGAGCTTCATTCCACGGGCAGCGCTGCTGGCCACGCCCGCGATGGTGGGGCTGTTGTTTATCTCCGGAGACTTTTTCTTCCGCTGTGTGGCGTATCCGGAAATCGGATTCGTCACGCTCGGTCTGATCTGCGCGGTTTATTACGGACGGATGAAACTGCGGGGCGGCGTGCCGCCTTCGCTCCTGGTTCTCGTCGTCGGAACCGCGCTGGCCTGGTGGCTGCATCGGGATGGCCCGGATGCGCTCGTGCCGGTCGGCACGCTCGCCAGTGACCAGGTCGGGCTGCAACTGCCCATTCCGGTGATCGGCGACTTGTTCGCGGCGCTGCCCTTCGTGTTGCCCTATCTGCCGGTGATTCTGCCGATGGGTTTGCTGGGGCTCGTGGGGTCGTTGCAATGCCTCGAGTCCGCCGAGGCGGCGGGCGACAAGTTCGCGGGCCGACCCTCGCTCGTGATGAATGGCGTCGGCACGCTCGCCGCCGCGTGCTTCGGTTCACCCTACCCGACGACCCTCTATTATGGGCATCCCGGCTGGAAGGCGATCGGTGCACGCGCCGGTTACTCGACGCTCAACGCCATCTTCTTCGCGGGTGTGCTGCTGACGGGCACGTTTAGCTACATCGCCTACGTGGTGCCGGTGGAGGCAGGGATGGCGATCCTGGTTTGGATCGGCGCGACGATGTTCATGCAGGCGTTTTCTGCAGTGCCACCAAAGCACTATCCGGCCGTCGCCATCGGGATGCTGCCGCCCGTCGCGGGGTTTGCGGCGCTCATGTTTCGCCATGCGCTCGCGGGCGCCGGGGTGGAGTTCTCGCCGGAGTTGCTGGCGAGGATCGAGGCCGCACGGAACTACGCCGTCGGGGGCGTGTTCGCGGGCGACTCAGGCTACATCTTCATGTCGATCTTCTGGGCTGGCTCGGTGGCGGCGATGTGCGACCGGAAGTTCCGCGTGGCGGCCTTCTGGATGATCGGCGCGGCCCTGTTTTCCGCGGCTGGCTTCATGCACGCGGTGAGGATCACTCCGTTCGACGTCATCGGCGCGGTCGAGCCCGCGTGGCGCTGGGTGGCCGCCTATCTCGCCACGGCGGTTGTGCTGGGCTTGATGCCTCTGCTCGCGCGCGAGACCACTGAAGAACTCGCCGGCTAACGCGGGACAAGCGGGGTGAGGTCGCTGTCGCGGGCTGTCGGGTCAGGAGTCCCGCGCCGTGGTCGTAGTCGTCCCGGCGATCTCCGGGGGAAACCCGAGCACGAGCAGCCACTCTTGCGGGCTGGTCGGGACGGCGCCCCCAGCGGAGGCTGGGCGAATGGCCTGGATCGCAGTGTCGCACGTGGCAATCGGCGGACGAGAGTGGGCGGCTGAGTTCATCGCGGGCGCCACAGACCGCGGCGCCGACAGGAGTTCGCGTCGAGGCCGGAGTTCGACGTCAGTTTCCTGTAAAAGTCGCCGTCATTCTTCTCCGTCGTAGTAGTCCGCTTCCACCATCCGGAAAAACTTTCGCGGTGCGCGGAGACCCCATTTGTTGGAATCCGGATAGTGCCAGTAATCGACGGGCGGGTTGTCGGCGATCAGCAGATAGTCGAGGGGCGTTGAACCGTTGTTGCGGAACTGGTGAGCTTCGCCGGGCGGGTGCAGCACGACGCTGCCGGCCGCGAACTCGCGCGTCTCGCTACCCGCGCGCACCGAGGCCGGGCCGTTCAGGAAAATGAACAGCTCCCATTGCGCGGCGTGGCTGTGAAACGGGCACCCGGATTCGCCGGGGGCGAGTCGACCGAGTTCGACATCGAACGGGTGACCGCCGGCTCCCGTGGGCATGTTGCGTTGGGCGCCAAGCGCGAGCGAAAGCTCCTTACTCTCGCCCCGGAACCTCCCTTTCGGCGAAGTCCACGCGTCCCACGGGAGAGATTCGACATTCCGCTTTCGCTGGCCCCACGGCAGTGTCGGAGTAGGCAACGGCAGGAGCCCGGGTGGAGGTTGTGCGGCGTCATAGACATCTTCGCCGTCGAAGTAATGTGCGGACGTGGCGCGGAAGAACACGTCCGGCGGGCGCAGGCCCCATTTGTCCGAATCGGGATAATAGCACGCATCGAGCGCCGGGTTATCCGCGACGATGAGCACCACCAGATCCTCCGCGCCCGTGTTGGTGAGTTGGTGCGCTTCTCCGGGCGGGTGCAGGAAGAAGTCTCCGGGGGCCACGGGGTCGACTCCGTGCTCGGTGCGGACCGTGCCGCGGCCGGAGCGGACGAGGAAGAACTCCCACTGGTGAAGATGTGCGTGAAAGGGGCAGACCGAGGCTCCCGGCGGCAGGCGCCGCACCTGCACGTCGAAGGGGTGGCCTCCGCCCCATGTCCCCACATTTCGAATACACCCAAGCGCGATGGAGATGTTGCGGGCGAAAGACAGGAACTTGCCGGAGGGCGAGCGCTGTTCGACTTCCGGAATGTCGGCGAGTGAGGTGGTGTGCACGTGGCGATGTTCGACGGAAACGGCGCCGCGGCAACCTTCCCTGCGTGGATCGCCGCCGATCACCGTGAGGCCACCCTGGGGCGTGGACCGTCCTGGCCCGGAGGCGCGCATGCCGCGCCCCCTCATCGCCGCTCGCGCATACCCATGGAGGGCGACGGAGGAGAGGCTCGGCGGCGTGGGCGGATGCCCTTACGGACTGCCGGCCGCCGCCGTGTTCACGGCTCGCGCGGGTGCGGGGCCTTTGAGCTCGAGCTCGCCTTGGCGGGCGTAGTCGATCGCCTCGGCGAGGATGCGCGCAGCTTCCTGCGATGCATGGAAGCCCATCGAGTTTTCCGCATAGACGAAATCAAGTCGCCACTGCGCCTTGCGCTGCAGTTCGCGCGCGGCGGCGAGATCGGCATCGCTGGCGCCGGCTTCACGGGCGCTCGAAAGCGCAGTGATGAGTTGCACGATCGCTTCCTGCCCGCGGTTGAGCAGCGCGCGATTGCGATCTTGCACGAGCTCGACGCGCGCCCTGAGTTCGTCCTCCCCGATGCGGTGGCAGGTCTGGCACGAGGCGGCGACGTTGAGCAAGGGCGAGCGCACGTGGTGATTGCTCACCTTGATCGCACCTTCGCGCTGATACGGCATGTGGCAGTCCGCACATGAGACACCGCTACGGGCGTGGATGCCCTGGCTCCACATTTCGAACTCCGGGTGCTGCGCCTTGAGCACAGGTGCTCCCGTTTCCTTATGGGTCCAGTCCTTGTAATTGTTCTCGTTATAATACGCCTCCATGTGCTCGACGCGAAGACCGTTGTCCCACGGGTGCGTGACCAGCTTCTTCTCACCCTTGAAGTAGTATTCGTTGTGGCACTGCGCGCACACGAGCGAGCGCATCTCCTGGCGCGTGGCTTCGGTGTTGGGCTGGTATTCGCCCTTGCGACCTTCTTTGCGCCACCGCTCGATGCTCGGCAGATGCGGCGTCGGGTAGTCCGATTTGGCGAGCGCGCGGATGCCATTGAGGAAGGCCGGGCGGGAAACCCGCAGGTTCATGGTCTCCGCGTCATGGCAATCGATGCACGACACCGGATGCTGCACGAGCTTCTCGGCCTCGGTGAATGGCATCGGGCAAATCTCTTCGAAGCCCTTCTGGATCTGCTCCTCACGGTGCTCCTTCCCCGGAGGCGCGCCGGCCTTCAGCCCGGCTTCGATGTAGGTGGGAATGACGGACGAGTGACACTGCAAGCATGAGCCGGGCTGCTTGAACTGGTGAACACGTTCCGTCTCGCGTTGATCGCTGAGCATGTAGGCGTGGCCCCGCTCTTCACGATAATCGATGGCGAAGGCATAACCCGCAAAAATCCGCCGCCAGGCCGGGTCCCGATCAAGGTGCTGGAAGGCTTCGCTGCCGCCGTATTTCGTTTCGATGACGTCAACCGTGCGGCGGTAGCTGTCGTATTGCCGCGGGTAATTTTTTCCCCACAGGACGGGGTCGGTCGTCGTCTCGTCGACATCGACGACGCGGAAGACGTGCTGCGTGGCCTCGGCTTTCCGCTGCACGATGTTCTGCTGGAGCAACAGCACGAGAAAGGTCGCGATGGCCACGCCTGCGAGGGCGAGGATATAAACCCAGAGGGCGACGCCGCGTTGGCTCGAGAAGGGGGATGTTTTCATGGCGGAAATCGGAGGGGGAGACGTTTGCGTAACCAGAAATGGGATACAGAAGTCAGTTCACCGGACCGTGGCCCACGTCGCGGTGGCAGCTCATGCAATCGAGCATCTCACGCCGGTTGCCGGCGTGCGTGTTGATGCCGGAGACGATCTGCTGGTGGCAGCTCACGCAGTTGCGCTGGAGAACCACGGTGTTTTTCGGCCGGATCATGATCGGCTCGTGAAAATCCTGCAGCGTGAACCCCTTGGAGTGCCAGTAGCCGTTTTCGGCCTTGGTGATGTATTTCCCGATGAAGTCGTGAGGGGTGTGGCAGTCGTTGCAGGTGGCCACGGCGTGGTGCGGGGACTTCAGCCAGCCATCATACTGCTCGCGCATGATGTGGCAGTTTACGCACGCGGCCGGATCGTTGGAAAAATACGACAGCCCGTGAGCGTAGTAGAAAGTGTAGGTGCCAATCCCCGCGAAGAGCCCGATCGTGCTCGCGAGGGCGAGCAAAAGGAGGATCCGGACGCGGGTAGAGGGGAGTCTCACGCAGGTAAGGGGTTAGGTGCTCCGAAAGGTGCGGGCTGCGGACGGCTGCGGGAAGGCGAACTTGGCAATTCCTTGACCTGGATCAAGCCTCGACGCGCAAAATATCGCCCCGAAGTCGGGTCGGGGTTGCCCCGGGTCGACGCCGTGTCATGCCAGAGTGAATACATCGCCCCGCGCGAGGACGGCTCGAGTCGCGCCACGGTGCGGATCCACTCGGGATGCGATGCGGCTCGGGTCCCGTCACGGTGCGGATCGGGGTGGCGCTGCCCGGAGTGAGGTCAACTGAGTGGCTTGGCAAAAGTGAGACTGCTGTAGGGCAGTTCGGCCTGCATGCGCCATCCGTCCGGCACGGTGGAACTGCAGATCCAGGTGCCGTCGAGCGCAGCGATGCGCCGCTCGATGTTGGCAAGTCCCTGTCCGCTGGCGCGGGTGTCCTGGTCGGCGCGCACTCCGTCGTTGCTCCACTCGATCCGCAGGAAGCGCTGCGCCGCCGAGAATCGCAGCGTGATCTGGGACGGCCGTGCGTGGCGCAGCGCGTTGCTCGCGAGTTCACGGCAGATGAAATACAGGTGGGTCTGGGCCTCGCGGGTGAGGCCGTCGAGGGCGCCTTCTGCGATCGTCAGGGCCACGGCGCACCGGGTGAGTTGGCGCATCTGGCCTTCGAGACGCACGAGCGCGGTCTCTAGGTCGCACTCGTGCAGGTCTTCCGGCTCCATGTCCAAGACGAGGTTTCGCAAGTCGGAGAGAGCGTGTTGGAGGAGGTTATTGACGGCGGTGAGTTGTTCCGTCGGCGCCGGCAGGCCTTCCTCGATCGCCATTTGCACCGCCGCGAGTTGGAGCCCGGCGGCGTAGATGGTCTGGATCGGGCCATCGTGGAGGTTGCTCGCGAGCCGCATGCGCAGGGCACGATTGGTTTCGTGCTCGGACTTCGGATTTTGCACCACAGGTCGATCGAGCTGGCGGCGCATCTCTTCCTCGAGCATGCGACCCCAGCGCAGCTGGCCGGCCACGAGGCGCGCGATCTCGCCAAACTCCGTGCGCGCGTTCAAAAGGCCGGTCAGGTGTGTCGGCAGGCGACTCTCGAGGCTGCGGGTGATCCAGCTGAGGGGGCGCAGGACGAGAAAGGCCACGACGCCAGCGATCAGCACGATGGCAAGAACGCCGCCAAGGGTGATGTAGATGACGCTGCGGGCGAATGCCTGCTGGGTGGACTCGATAGCCTCGAAGTTGAAACGAGCCTTCAGCTGCACCAGCGGTCGGCCGTCCAAGCCGAGCATCGTCTGGTGAAACGCGTGCGCAGAGGGTGGAGTGGCGTCGGCCGGTTCGAGCGGCTGCAAAGTGATGCGGGCGCCGACGATGGTATTGAGACGCGAGATCCACTCCTCATCCCAGCGCCGCCCGAGCAAGAGATAACCGCGCACCGGTGCCTGATGTCGCCAGAAGCTGGCACTTTGGATCGCAGCGCCATAGATCTCCCAGAGCGAGCCATCGATCAGGGCGAAATAGCGAAACGTGAAGCGATCCCGGATGCCGCGACGCAGGGCGTCGCTGCTCGGATACGGGAGCGGTGGACGGCGGTATTCCTTGTCGATCGTGTGGACAACGTTGAGCTCGGCATCGAGCACCCAGATGGCGTCGCCGCCGTTGGGGATGCCGACGATGTTGTCCACGTTGTTGGATGCCCAGTCTTCGTCGGGCGCGTCCATGAATTTCACCATGTCGTCCCACCACGCGTAGCTGGAGACGAGGGATTCAAGTCCCGCGCCTTGGATTGCGGTGGCGGTTTCGATGCGGGCGGCACTCTCGTGCGAGAGATCGCGCAGGAGGGCGTCGACCTCATCGCGGCCCTGCTTGACGATGCTCCAGTAGAACGCGGCGAAGCCCAGGCAGACGAAGAACGTGACCAACGCGAGGCGGCTGAGTAGGTTCATCTGGACCAAGCGGACGTTTGGGCCCGACGGCTTGCAGGTCAATGGCGGGCTCGGGCGGCGCTTGGTCTGCCTTAGATTCTGTGCCGTTGAGCCAGCTCTATGGCATCGCGCTCGCTCGGCGCTTGCGCCGCAGGCGGCGGTTGCCTACGCCCTACGGACGATTTCCACCTGATTACCTGACGACCTTACCCAAAACCTAATTCAATTTCGCGTAGCTTCGGCTGCTGTCCTCAACGAAACCTAGGAAATTTCGAACCAAGAGACGGCGCTCGACGCACGCTCCCGACTGGGAGCGTGCCGAAAGCGCTCTCTTGTGGGCTCTCCTAGGTGCCTGTTGAGGAGCGTGAGTAGACACGCTCCTTTCGCGTTTTTAGGCGCAGGCACCTCGGAAACCCACTAGAGAGCAAAGCCATCCCGACAGAGGGCTGAACGACGCGCGAACGTTCACGCCCCGTGGCTATATACACCGACTCTTCGGCGTCGCACGTTGCGACGTCATTCGAGGCTTCCCGCGCTGCCCTCGAACGCGACTTTTCGCGCACGCGCCGGGCTCACGTATGAGCCCCGTGAAATCGAAACAGCGTGTCGCTGACCACGGGGAGGTGTTCACTCCGGCGTGGATGGTCGAGGCGATGCTCGATCTGGTGAAGGGCGAGTCGGAGCGGATCGATTCCCGTTTCCTGGAGCCGGCGTGCGGGAGCGGCAATTTTCTCGTGCAAATCCTGCGGCGAAAACTGGCCGCGGTTGAGTTGAAATACAGCAAATCCGACTTCGAACGCCGGCACTACGCGCTGCTGGCCGTGATGTGCGTCTATGGCGTCGAGTTGCTGCCGGACAACATCGCCGAGTGCCGCGCGCACCTGTTGGAGATTTTCGCGGAGTATTTGGGATTGGAGGCGATGGATGACTTTTATCGCGCGGCGTCCGTCGTGCTCGGTCAGAACATCATTCACGGCGATGCCTTGAAAATGCGGGCGTGGGATAGCTCGCCGATCACGTTCGCAGAGTGGGCTTATCTCTGGAAGGGGCGTTTTCAGCGCCGCGATTTCAGCCTGCAGAGCCTCACTCAATCCGCGGCGTTCAGCGAGGAAGGGTCGCTCTTCGCCGACTTGGGGAAACACGAGATCTTCACTCCGACCAAGACCTACGCGCCGATGACGGTGGGCGAGTTGGCGGCGGCGAAATGGGAGGTGCAGCTATGAGCGCCCAAGCGAGCTTCGCCTTGCGTGGACGTAATCCGGACGTGCTCACGTGCATCGCGAATCTTTCCAACGACGAGGTGTTCACACCGCCGGAGTTCGCCAACCGGATGCTCGACACGCTGACGGAGGCGTGGGCGGCGAATCACAAGGGGGCGAATCTCTGGGCCGACAAAAATGTCCGGTTTCTCGACCCTTGCACGAAGTCCGGCGTGTTCCTGCGCGAGATCACGCGACGACTCGTGCAGGGGCTGGAAAAGGAAATCCCGAATCTCGAAAAGCGCGTGGATCACATCCTCACGAAGCAGGTATTCGGTATCGGCATCACCAAGCTCACGAGCCTGCTGGCGCGGCGCAGCCTGTATTGCTCGAAGCACGCCAAGGGCGAGCACTCGATTGCGACGTCGTTCGCCACAGATGACGGCAACATTTGGTTCAAACGCACGAAGCACACGTGGGAAGGCGACAAGTGCCGTTACTGCGGCGCGGGACGGTCCGTCTTTGAGAGGAACGCGGCGCAAGAAACCCACGCCTACGCCTTCATTCACACCGACAACGTCAAGGCAAAGCTGGCCGAAAGTTTTGGAGGAGACATGCAGTTCGACGTGATCATTGGGAATCCACCGTATCAAATGACTGGCGGTGGCGGTGGGAGTAACGATTCGCCGATCTACGACTTGTTCGTTGAGCAAGCACTTCGGCTTGAGCCACGCTTCTTAAGTATGGTCATTCCGTCGCGTTGGATGGCGGGAGGTCGAGGAATGGAGGAATTCCGCAAAGCAATGCTGTCGGGTCAGAAAGTCAGCCACCTCGTTGATTATCCAAACTCCGCACAGGTGTTCCCTAGCGTGGACCTCAAGAGCGGCGTCTGCTACTTTCTTTGGGACCGCCAACACAGGGGGGGGTGCTCGGCGACCCTTATTCGAGGCGACGAAGTAGTTGGACCGACGAAGCGTAAACTCGATGAATACGACGTCTTCATTCGGGACGAGCGGTCCGCGGCCATTTTGAGGAAGGTCTTGAAGCACAATGAACCCAGCTTCGAGGATCTGCTCACGGGCGACACACCGTTCGGTTTGGCGACAAATTTCTCAGATTTTAGGCAGGGCGAGCCACGTGGCGGCGAAGTAAAAGTTTACGCGAGCTCGAATGCCGGCCGGCGGAGCGGTGCAATAAAGCGATCAATGATAACCAAGAACGCTCATTTGATTGAAACCTGGAAAGTCCTTACCCCGCAAGCTGGGCCAGGAAGCAGTGGAGGACACGTTTTGCCAGACATGGTTTTGGGTAAACCCGAAGTGGCTGAGCCGAATTCGGTCTGCACGCAAACTTGGATCGTTGCGGGTCCGCTAAAATCCAGAAAACAGGCCGAAAATGTTTGTTGTTATCTCCAGACTTCTTTCGCCCGTTTTATAGTATCGTTGCGGAAGATCAGTCAGCACGCGATGAGGGGAGTGTATCGCTGGCTGCCGCAGCAGGACTGGACGATGGAGTGGAAGGACGAGGAGCTTTACCGCAAATACAACATAACAAAGAGCGAGATCGCATTCATCGATCGAATGGTTCGTCGAATCGACGCCCGCGATGAGTAAGACGATCGACGAAGTCCTCGCGCCGAAGCCTGAAGCGCGTCCGCGCATTTACGCGTATTCCATCGCCGACAAAGCTCACGCTGGATTGCTGAAAATTGGCCAGACGACGCGCGAGGTGAAGCAGCGCCTCGCGGAGCAGTTGAAGACGGCGGCGATCAAGAATTACCGCATCGAACTCGATGAGGTCGCCGAGCGTGACGACGGGTCCATTTTCACCGATCATGAGGTCCGTGCGGCGCTGGTGAAGAAGGGGTGTGCGAATCCGGAACTGGAGTGGGTCCGCTGCACGTTGAAGGACGTGAAAACGGTGTTGGCGGAATTGCGCAGCGGGCGGCGATTCTCCGGGACACATCACGAGACGTTTGCGATGCGTGCCGAGCAGCGCGCGGCGGTGGAGAAGACGCACGCCTACTTTCACTCGATCTGGAAGGATGACATGCACGCCGTGCCGCGCTTTCTGTGGAATGCGAAGATGCGGTTCGGAAAGACCTTCACGGCCTACCAGCTCGCGAAGAAGCTCGGTGCGAAGCGCGTGCTCGTCGTTACGTTCAAGCCGGCGGTTGAGGATGCGTGGCAGACGGACCTCGAATCGCACGTGGACTTCGACGGCTGGCAATACCTGTCGAGTCACTCTGACAACGATCCGAGTGAGGTCTCGGCGAAGAAGCCGCTGGTGTATTTCGGTTCATTCCAGGATCTGCTCGGGCGCGACGGCGCCGGAAACATCAAGGCCAAGAACGAATGGCTGCACGCCGTGAAGTGGGATCTCGTGATTTTCGACGAGTATCACTTCGGCGCTTGGCGCGAGACGGCGAAGGAGTTGTTCGAGGGCGAGGAAGAGGCAGTCGCGAAAAAGGAAGCGAAGCTCGAATACACGCCGGGTCTCGAAAACGTGAACGAGGACCTCGGCGAACTTTCCGAGAAGGAAAGTGAGTTCCTGCCGATCACGACGAAAGCGTATCTCTATCTCTCCGGCACGCCGTTCAAGGCGCTCGCGACAGGCGAGTTCATCGAGGAGCAGATCTTCAACTGGACCTACACGGACGAGCAGCGCGCGAAGCAACAATTTGCGCAGCAGAATCCCGGCAGATGGAACCCCTACGGCGCGTTGCCGCAGATGAGGCTGCTGACGTATCAGATGCCTGACGAGTTGGTGTCGATCGCGAGCGCGGGAGAGTTCGACGAGTTCGATCTGAACGCGTTTTTCGAAGCGTCGGGCGAGGGCGCGAAGGCGCAGTTCAAGCACAAGAGCGACGTTCAGAAGTGGCGGGAGATCATCCGCGGGAGCTATGCGCCTAAGGCGACCGAGTTGCTGACGACCGGCCCGCGCCCGCCCTTCCCATATTCCGATGTGCGGCTGTTGCCGTATCTGCAGCACTCATTCTGGTTCTTGCCGAACGTCGCGGCGTGCCACGCGATGGCGAACCTGCTCGCCGAAAAGCACAACGTCTTTTGGCACGCTTACGACGTGGTCGTCGCGGCCGGCGCGGCGGCGGGCATCGGCTTGGATGCGTTGCCCCCCGTGCGCGAGGCGATCGGCAGCGGCTTCGAAACGAAGACGATCACGCTCTCGTGCGGCAAGCTGACGACCGGCGTGACGGTGCCGCAGTGGTCGTCGATTCTGATGCTGCGTAATCTGAAGTCGCCGGAGACGTATTTTCAGGCGGCATTTCGCGTGCAGTCGCCGTGGTCGGTGAAAAACCCGCACGGCGACAACCCGCACGAGGAAGAGATTCTGAAGCCGATCTGCTTCGTCTTCGATTTCGCGCCGACGCGCGCGCTGCGGCAGCTCTCGGAATACGGCATCGGTCTGTCACCGAATGAGCCAAACCCGGAGAACGCGGTGAAGGATCTCGTGTCGTTCCTGCCGGTGCTCGCCTACGACGGCGCGAACATGACCCAGATCGATGCCGGCGGCATCCTCGACATGGCGATGGCCGGAACGTCCGCGACGTTGCTTGCGCGGAAGTGGGAGAGCGCGCTGCTCGTGAATGTGGATAACGACACGTTGCGCCGTATCCTCAATGATCCGGAGGCGATGGCGGCGGTGGAACGCATTGAGGGATGGCGCGCGCTCGGCGACAACATCCTCGAAACCATCATCAACAAAAGCGACGTGGTGAAGGGACTGAAAAACAAGGCGAAGGAGAAAAAGCTGTCGGTGAAAGAGGAGAAGCAGCTCACCGCGGAGGAGAAGGAGTTCAAATCCAAGCGAAAGCTGGTGCAGGAGAAGTTGATCAAATTCGCGACGCGCATCCCGGCGTTCATGTATCTAACCGATTTCCGCGAGAACACGCTGCAGGACGTGATCACGAAGATTGAGCCGGATTTGTTCGAGACGGTCACGGGATTGACGGTGAAAGATTTCCATCTGCTCGTGCGCCTGAAGGTCTTCAACACGGAGCAGATGAATCAAGCGGTGTTCGCGTTTCGTCGCTACGAAGACGCGTCGCTGCGCTACACGGGCATCGAGAGCCATGAAGGACTCAGGCACATCGGTCTCTACGACACAGTGGTGGCGAAGGGGTAATTCGTAGATCGTCGCGCAGCCGAAGAGACCGATGGCGGAATCTGAAATCAGAACAGTGGCTCGCGGTCCTTACAGTGCCACCCAGCTTGCGCCAAATGGCGGTCCCGCGAGCCGAGACCACCGTGCCGTGGTGATGACTCGGGGACAATGCCGATTTGATTAAGCCGTAGCACTCGTCTCCGCGTAGGCTTCCATGCCGATGCAGCTGCAGACGAGATTGCGATCGCCGTAGACGTTGTCCACGCGGCCGACGGCGGGCCAGAATTTGCTCTGGCGAGTGAAGGGCGAGGGGAACGCTGCCGTCTCGCGCGAATACGGACGCGTCCATTCGTCGGCGCAGACAACCTTCGCGGTGTGCGGCGCGTTTTTGAGCGGGTTGTTCGTCTTGTCGGATTCGCCATTCACGACCGCTTGCATCTCGCCGTGGATCGCGATGAGCGCGTCGCAGAAACGATCCAGCTCGCTCTTGGCTTCGCTCTCGGTCGGCTCGATCATGAGCGTGCCGGGCACGGGGAACGAGAGCGTCGGCGCGTGATAGCCGTAATCCATGAGACGCTTCGCGGCGTCCTCGGCTTCGAGGCCGTGCTTTTTCCAACCGCGCAGATCGACGATGCACTCGTGCGCGACGAGCCCGCTCGCCCCGCGGTAGAGCACGGGGAAGAATTTGTTCAGGCGATGCGCGACGTAGTTGGCCTTCAGGATCGCGAACTTCGTGGCTTCCGTGAGTCCTTCGGCGCCCATCATCCGGATATACATCCACGAAATGACGAGGATGCTTGCGCTGCCGAACGGCGCGGCGCTCACCGCACCGCCGGTGCGAAGCTGAGAGCTGCCGAGCACATGGCCGGGGAGGAAGGGCGCGAGGTGTGCCGCGACGCCGATGGGCCCCATGCCGGGGCCGCCGCCGCCATGCGGGATGCAAAAGGTCTTGTGCAGATTAAGGTGGCAGACGTCGGCGCCGATGTGGCCGGGCGACGTGAGGCCGACCTGCGCGTTCATGTTGGCCCCATCCATGTAAACCTGGCCTCCGTGCGCATGGATCGTGGTGCAGATTTCCCGAATGCTCGTCTCGAATACGCCGTGGGTCGACGGATACGTGACCATGAGTGCCGCAAGATCCTTGGCGTGCTGCGCGGACTTCGCCTTGAGGTCGGCAACATCGATGTTCCCGTTGGCATCGCAGGCGACGGGCACGACCTTGAAACCGCACATCGCTGCGGTCGCGGGATTGGTGCCGTGCGCGCTGGTGGGGATGAGGCAGATGTTGCGGTGACCTTCGCCTCGCGCCGCGTGATACGCGCGAATGACGAGCAAGCCCGCGTATTCGCCCTGCGAGCCCGCGTTGGGCTGGAGCGACACCGCGGCGAATCCGGTGATCTCGCTCAGCCACGTTTCCAGATCGCGGAAAAGCTTCTGATAGCCGCGCGTCTGCTCGGCCGGGGCGAACGGGTGCAATTGGCCGAACTCCGGCCACGAAACGGGAAACATCTCGCTGGTGGCGTTGAGCTTCATCGTGCACGAGCCGAGCGAGATCATCGAATGCACGAGGGAGAGATCCTTCGCCTCCAGCCGCTTGATGTAGCGGAGCATCTCGTGCTCGGTGTGATAGCGGTGAAACGTCGCGTGCTGCAAGAACGCCGACCGGCGCTCGAAAGGCGCGGGGAAGTATCCAGATTGTGGATTCAGCTCGGCGAGCTGCGCCTCGAATCCGGCCGCAGCCGACTCGCTGAAGAAGCCGACGATCGTGCGCACTTCGTCAAGCGTGGACGTCTCATCGAGCGAGAGGCCGACCGTGTAGTCGTCGATGCGGCGCAGGTTGAATTTCTTCGCCTCGGCGGCGGCGTGCACGCGCGCGGCGGACACGTTGCCGATCGTGAGCGTGTCGAAGATCGGCTCCTCGTTCACCTTCGCGCCCATGCGGCGAAGCGAGGTCGCGAGCACTTCGGTGAGGAGTTTCACGCGACGTGCGATGCGACGCAGCCCGTCGGGACCGTGATACACGGCATACATCGAAGCCATCACCGCGAGCAGCACCTGCGCGGTGCAGATGTTGGACGTGGCTTTGTCGCGGCGAATGTGTTGCTCGCGCGTGCCGAGGGCGAGGCGCATGGCGGGGTCCCCCTGAGCGTCTTTGGAAACGCCCACAAGACGGCCAGGCATCTGCCGCTTGAACGCATCCTTGGTCGCGAGAAAACCCGCGTGCGGTCCGCCAAAACCGAGCGGCACCCCAAAACGCTGTGCCGAGCCGACCGCGACATCCGCACCGAATTCGCCCGGTGCGCGCAGCAGCGTGAGCGCGAGCAGATCGGTGGCGACGATGGTGAAGGCGCCGGCCGCGTGCGCCGCTTCGAAGAGCTTCTCGAAATCGTGGATGGAGCCGGTCGTGTCGGGATATTGCACGAGCACGCCGAAGCAATCGGCCGTCGGCGTAAACGCGCGGTGGTCGCCGATCGTGACCTCGATGCCGAGCGGCTCGGCTCGGGTTTTCACGATGTCGATCGTTTGCGGGTGACATTTCTCGGACACGAAGAAGCGGCGGTGCGCCGCAGCGTCGCCTTCCTTCAGTCGGTGACACATCATCATCGCCTCGGCGGCGGCGGTGCCTTCGTCGAGCATCGAGGCATTGGCGATTTCCAAGCCGGTGAGATCGGTGACGAGCGTTTGAAAGTTGAGCAGCGCTTCGAGTCGGCCTTGCGAGATCTCGGCCTGATACGGCGTGTAGGCGGTATACCAGCCGGGATTCTCGAGAATGTTGCGCTGCACGACCGGCGGCGTGTGCGTGCCGTAATAGCCGAGGCCGATCACGCTGCGGAAAATCTGGTTCTGCGCGGCGAGTCCGCGGAGTTCCGCCAACGCGGCGCTCTCGCCGAGGGCGGGCGGTAAATCGAGCGGGCCGCGGCGGATCTGGGCTGGCACCGCGGCATCGATCAACGCATCCACCGACGGCTGGCCGAGTTCGGCCAGCAGGGCGGCGGTTTCCGCGGGAAAGTTGCCGGTGTGGCGGCGCGCAAACGTGTCGGTCGGGGCGAGCAGGTCGCGAAGGGACATGAGGAGAAGTTTGGGCCACCGTAGCCGCCCGCCTGCGCGCCGCGCAATGGCGATTTGGCTCCGGCTGCATTTGCGATTGAGAACGCGCTGCGAACGCCTCTCCGTTTGACGCTCCTGTGGATCCCACGCGCTCTTCCAAACCGTTCTGCACCCGCTTCGAACGTGCAGCTTATGTCGATCGCCGGCTGGCGGAGCTGTATCCCGCGCCAGCCATCCCGCTGGACCACAAAGACGCATTTACCTTGCTGGTCGCCGTGCTCTTGTCGGCTCACACGACCGACAAATCCGTCAACAAAGCCACGCCTGAACTCTTCGCGCTCGCCGACACGCCGGAAAAAATGGCGCGTGTGGCTGTCGACGAGATCCAGCGCATCATCCGGCCCGTCGGCCTCTCACCCGCGAAATCGAAAGCGATTGCCGGCCTCTCGCGCATTCTCGTCGAGAAACACGGCGGACAAGTGCCGCGCACCTTCGCCGAGTTGGAAGAGTTGCCCGGCGTCGGCCACAAGACCGCGAGCGTGGTGATGAGCCAGGCGTTTGGCGTCCCGGCGTTTCCCGTCGACACCCATATCCATCGACTCGCGCAACGCTGGAAGCTCACCAACGGCCGCAACGTGGAGCAGACCGAGGCGGACCTCAAAAAACTCTTCCCCCGTGAGCACTGGAATCCGCTGCATCTACGCATCATCTACTACGGACGCGAACACTGCACCGCCCGTGGCTGCGATGGGACGGTCTGCGAGATTTGCCGCACCTTGTTCCCCGAGCGAAAACGAGCCGTCAAGACGCGCGCCTGAGCTGCGGGTTCGCGTCCGGCCACGACGCAAACGCCCGCTTTCCCAACGTGATCGCACGGCATCAGTGCGCACCCGATAACGCAATCGGGGCGGAGTCGGCGCGTTGCTGGTGTGCCGTCCGGCAGGAGCGCTGTCCATGCGCTCGCAATGATTCTCAACGCTACCCCGCTGGGCCGGACGCGCGCGAAATGGCTGCGTCTGGCGTGTGCCGTCCCGCTTCTTTTCGCCGCCGCGCGTGGGCTCGCTGCTGACGCGCCTGGGCTGGCGCAGCCGTTTGGCGGCTCCGGCTTCTTGGTGAATCTGCAGGAGCCCAAACCCATCTCCAGTTCGGTGAAGACGGTTGCAACCGGCGTCTCGCACGCAGCGTTCGTGAAGACCGACGGCAGCCTCTGGACGATGGGTTTCAACGAGCATGGCCGGCTGGGCGATGGCACGACTGTGACGCGCACCAAACCGGTGAAGGTCGCGAGCGGCGTGGCCAGAGTTTCCGCTGGCATGGAGCACACGATGTTCGTGAAGACCGATGGAACTTTGTGGGGGATGGGCGCCAACCACGCGGGTCAGCTCGGCGATGGCACCACCACGTCCCGATCGACGCCCGTGCAGATCGCCACCGAGGTCGTCGAAGTGACCGCCGGGATGTCGCACACGTTGTTTATCAAATCCGACAAGACGCTCTGGGGCGTCGGCGGCAATCTGGTCGGTCAGCTCGGCGACGGCACGAAGGTCAACCGCCTCTCCCCGGTCAAGATCGCCGACGAAGTCGCTGCTGTCGCGACCGGACCGAACGCCAATTTCACCTATTTCGTGAAAACCGATGGCACGCTCTGGGCCACGGGCGAAAATTTTGTGGGCCAGCTCGGCGACGGCACTCGCGACAATCGCAGCACACCGATCCAGGTCGCCACTGATGTCGCCTCCGTCTCGAGCGGCATGCGCCATGGTTTGTTCGTCAAGAGCGACGGCACGCTGTGGGCGGTGGGTGGAAACGAGACGGGCCAGCTCGGCGACGGCACCTACGCGGTCCGCGCATCTCCCGTCCAGGTCGCCACGGGAGTCGCCCGTGCAGCCGCGGGAGCGCAGCAGAGCTTGTTCATCAAGACCGATGGCACGCTGTGGGGGATGGGCTCAGATGTGGATGGCTCCCTGGCTGAGCCCAATTTCAACGGCATCCGCAACAGCCCGGCCAAGATCACCACCAGCGTCGCTCAGGTCGCCACCAGCCAGTTCACGCTCTACGTCACCACCAAAGGCGTGATGTATGGTTCCGGCCTTAACTACTACGGCCAACTCGGCGACGCCCAGGAAGCTCCCAGCTTGGCAACACTCGCTTCCGATGTCGTCCATGCCGGGGCTGCGGCGGAGCACACCAATCTTCTCGTGAAAAGCGACGGCACGCTGTGGCGCCAGAAAAGTGCCGTTGTCACTCAGGTGCCCGGCATCAGCGGAGTCACCCACGCCTGGGTGGCGAGCAACGCCGGCATTCACCTTTTCCTCAAAGCCGATGGCACGCTCTGGCGGCTGGCAGCCAATGATACCGCCACGCAAGTCGCCTCCGATGTTGTCATGGCTGGCGCGGGCATCGGCTACTATGCATTCCTGAAGAGCGACGGCACGCTGTGGGGCCGCGGCAAGACGACCGGCAAGATCGAGTTCGGCGCCGGCAATGCTGATGTGAAAATTGCCGAGCAGGTCGCCTCCGTATCCGCTGCCGCGTATCACCTCCTCTACGTTCGCGACGACAATACGCTCTGGGGCATGGGCTCGACTGATGCCGGACTCCTCCCTGGCGCCACGGTGGCAAATGCCGTCGCTGCGCCCGTGCAACTCGAGACAGGCGTGAAGGCCGCCATCGCCAACACCGGCCAGCAGCTCATCCAGAAAACGAGCAACGAACTCTGGACCCGTGGCGACGGTTGGCACGCATCCACTGGTCCCGCTGCCATCGTCGACGCTTCCCCAGCTGCGTTTGCGAGCACGGGCGAGGGCACGCTCTACCTGAGTTCCTCGGGCGTTCTCCGCTACCGCGAAGGCGTGAGCGGCACGCTTGGCACCGCGCGTGAGATCGCCGGCGGAGTGATCTCCGTGGCCGGTTCCGCGCACGGCTGGGCGATTTATGTGCAGAACCCAGGCTATGGCACGGCGCCTAAAATCACGAAGCAACCCGTGGCCGCCATTGTGACGCCGGGGAAAGCGCATACGATTACGGCGACCGTTTCCGGCACTCATCCGATCTCTTATCAATGGTATAAAGACGGCCAGCCGCTCGCGTGGGCGCGGAACGCCACGCTCGTGTTGCCCCATGCCATCGGTGCGCAGTCGGGCAGCTACAAGCTCGAGGCCGTCAACTCCGCCGGAGCTGTCACCAGCTCCTCCGTGAAGATCACGGTCAACGCTGCGCCCACGATCAGCGCGATCGCCGACCAATCCATCTCCGAGGATAAATCCACCGACGCCGTCCCCTTCACGATCGGCGACGCTGAGACCTCCACCAGCAAGCTAAAGGTCACGGCGAAGAGCTCCGACACCAGCGTCGTCCCCGCGGCTGGCGTCGTGCTCGGCGGCTCCGGCTCGAAGCGCACCGTGAAGATCACGCCGGCCAAAAACAAACACGGCAGCGTCACCATTACGCTCACCGTCAGCGACGGCGTGAGCACCGCGACGCGTTCATTCAAGGTCACGGTGAAGTCGGTCAACGACACGCCGACGATCTCGACGATCAAGACGCAGTCCGCGAGCGAAGACACGACCAAGAAGGTCTCCTTCACGATCGGCGATGCGGAGACCTCGACGACGAAGCTGAAGGTCACGGTCAAGAGCTCCAACACCAAGCTCGTGCCATCGTCCGGACTGAAGCTCAGCGGCACGGGGTCCAAGCGCACGCTCTCGATCACACCGGCCAAGAATCAATCACGCACCGCCACGAACACGGTGACGGTCAGCGATGGGAAGAAATCGAAAGTGCTCAGCTTCAAAGTCACCTTCGCCGCGGTCAACGACACGCCCACGATCTCCACGATCAAGACGCAGTCCGCGAGCGAAGACACGACCAAGAAGGTCTCCTTCACGATCGGCGA
>JAEYQF010000017.1 GCA_023410155.1 Verrucomicrobiota bacterium
CTCGGCACGTGTCACGTCTCGTCGGCGGACCTGGCGCTCAGCCCGGGCGAGGAGCTGGCGTTCCGGGTGTCGTGGGGCGTGTTTTTCAACGCGGGGAGCATCGAGATCTCGGCACGGGATGAATCGACGTCGCAGCGTTCGACGCTCGTGGTCTCGAGCAAAACCGCGACCCGCGGCGTGGTGCGGCGGTTGCTGCGATTCGAGGCCACGGCGGACTCCGTTTACGATGTGGAGAGCGGCCGGATGCTGATCCACACGGAGCAAAGCCTGAGCAGTCGCAAGCAGACAAACTTCGCGCTCGAGCTCGATTACGAGAAGCGATTGGGACGTTTCACGGACTTCGTGAATCCCTCGCGGACGCAGGACATCGCGATGCCGGAAGGTGCGGTGAACGATCTGATCATGAGCCTGATCCAGACGCGCTCGTGGCAGATGAAACCGGGCGACAAGCGGGACATCAACGTGGCATTCGAGAAGGACATCTACGAACTCACGGTCTACGCGCTGCGCTACGAGACGGTGGAGACATCTCTGGGCAAGTTCCGCACGCTGGTGTTTCAGCCGCGCATGGAGAAGACGCCGCCGAAGGGCATGTTCAAGCGCGGCTCGACCGTGCAGGTGTGGATCGCGCAGGACGATCCGCGGCGGCTGCCGGTGAAGTTTGAGGTAGAGTTCAAGTTCGGCGCAGGTGTGGCGACGCTCGTGAAGCACAACCTGCCTGCGAGCGGGGCCGCCAGCGCCGGAGACGTCGCCAGCGCCGCGGCCGGCGATTAACGCGTCGGGCGCGCGCGATCCCAGACAAAGCGCCACGGTTTCGCGGCCCAGATCTCACCCGCGTAATCGACACCGATCCGGGGCGTGGTGCGAACCTCCGCGCGGCGCAGTTTCAGGCCTTCGTCCTCGATCCACAAACCGGATACAGGAAGTGCGGGCGCGGCATTGAGCGCGCGGTCGATGGCGAGATTCTTGGTCACACGGCCCGGGCCGGAAAGTCCGTCGACCCCGCGAATGAGGATGGCGGCGGGCCAGTCGCGCGGGCCCACGACGAGATTGAGCATCTCGTGAATGCCGTAGCAGAGGTAAACATACCAGACGCCACCGGGCCCAAACATGACCTCGGTGCGGCGTGTCCGCCCGGCGCGGGCGTGACAGGCGAGGTCGTGCTCGCCATCGTAGGCTTCGACTTCAGTGATCGCGCGCGATTCGATCCGGCCATCCGGCCAGCGGCGAACAAGGTGTTTGCCGAGGAGGCTGCGGGCCAGGGCGAGCGTGCGGCGCGATTGCCAAACTTTCGCTTCGATTACGGGGCCCATGTCGTTTGACTCCGCATGCTAGGAACGAACGCAAACCATGGCCGTCGTCCAACCGCATTTTTTCACGTTTACGGGCAATCTGCTCGCCGAGCGCACGCTGGAGTTTCCTGCGTGGGAACCAGGCAAGACGCAGCGAGCGGTGCGCGAGACATTTCAGGTCGGCGGCAAGGGCATCAACGTCGCCAAGATGCTCGCGCGACTCGGCACGCCGCACACGGCGCTGTGTTTCACGGGAGGCGCAACTGGCGCGGAATGCGAGGCCTGGCTGCGTGAGAGAGGTTTTTCGTTTCGCAGTTTCCCGAGCGCGACCGCAACGCGGGCCGGCACCGTGGTGCGCGGCGGTGTGCACGCGGAGACGACGTTTCTCGGCCCGGATGCGGCGCCGAGTGCGGGTGCACTCGCCACGTGCGCGGAGTTTCTCGAAAGCCAAGACGATGGACACGTGCTCGCGCTGTGCGGAAGCGCCCCGGGCTGGGCTGAGCAAGCTTTTGCGCCGGTGCGTGCAGCGCTGGAGCGCTGGGCCGCGCGCGGCGTGCTCGTCATCGACAGTTACGGGCCACCGCTCGCGTGGGCGGTGCAGCACCCCGTCGCGCTCGTGAAGATCAATGCGGCGGAGTTGGGCGGGCTCGCGCCTGCAGGCGAGTCCGTGCCGGAGCGCTTGGAAAACTTGCGTCGGAATTCGCACGTAGAGCGCTGGATCGTCACCGACGGACCAGGCGCGGTGTGGGTCTGCAATCGGGAGAGTGCACCCGCAAAACTGACTCCGCCGGCAGTGAACGAAATTTCGGCCACCGGGTCGGGCGACGTGCTGCTGGCGTGCGTGCTCCAGTTCTTCTTCCGGCAACGCATGCCGTTGATGGATGCGGTGCAACGCGCCCTGCCGTATGCTTCGGCCAACGCCGCGCACGCGGGAATTGCGGAGTTCGCACTGCCGGTTTAGTGAGGAGCGTGCAGAGGTAATTTTCTCCCGCGCGGGAACAAATTAATCCTTGCTTTCACCTCGGCAGAACCGCTTTATCCGCGGTTTATTTTTATGAAAGCCACTATCAAGACCCAAGGACAGCAGTTCACTGTCACCGAGGGCGACATTCTGATCGTCAATCGCTATCCGAATACGGAAGCTGGTGCGACCGTGGAGATTAAGGACGTCCTCGCGGCGGGTGAAGGTGCCGATTTCAAGGTGGGCACGCCCCTCCTGTCCGGTGCTTCGGTCTCGGCCAAGATCCTCGAGAACAAGCGCGGCAAGAAGGTGATCGTTTTCAAGAAGAAGAAGCGCAAGGGCATGGAGCGTAAGCGCGGCCATCGCCAGGAGCTTTCCGTCATCAAGATCGAAACCATCAACGCCTAAGGAGCACACACGTCATGGCGCATAAAACAGGTCAGGGAACATCTTCCAACGGACGCGAGAGCAAGTCGAAGCGTCTCGGCGTGAAACGCTTTGGTGGTCAGTCGGTGCTCGCCGGCACGATCATCATGCGTCAACGCGGCAGCAAGCTGCACGCCGGCAAGAACGTCGGCACGGGCCGCGACTGGACGCTCTTCGCGCTGAAGGACGGCGTGGTGAAGTTCGACAAGGCTCACCGCAGCGTCGAGATCGTCACGGCCGCGAACTAAAGCTGGAGCCGCGATCGAGCGATCGCTCGATTCTCACTTTTCGAAGCGCCGGATTACTCCGGCGCTTTTTTGTTTCTGGACGCGGAGCAGAGGCCGGCACCGGACCGCCGCGTCGCCCCGTCACGGTCCGCCAACGACGCCGCGACTGATCGTGTCGTTGCCTTGATCGGCGACGTAGACCACCCCTTTGGAATCGACAGCGATTGCGCAAGGATAACGGAAGCGGGCGGCCTTGCCGGTTCCGTCTTGGTCGCCCGCCTCCCCGGCGAGCCCGGCGATCGTGGTCACGCTGCCGGTGATGGCGATGCGCCTAATCACCCCATTGCCGCTATCGCACACGTAGAGGTTACCTCGCTTATCCAGCGCGATCCCTCGCGGACCGACGAAGCGTGCGACGGAGCCTTGGCCATCTGTGTTGCCGATCTCGTTGGCTGCCCCCGCGAAAGTCGATACGCGGTCCTTAATCGAGATCTTGCGAATGGTGTGGCTGCCGAAATCGCTCACGTAGAGGTTCTGCTCGGCATCGATGGCGATGCCCCAAGGCTGGTTGAACAGGGCGTTGGCTCTGGAGCCGTTTTTATCGCCGGCGACGCCAGGTGTGCCGGCGAAGGTTGTGACTTTCCCGGATGGGGTCACTTTGCGAATGACGTGGTTGTCCGTGTCGGTGACGTAGATGTTACCTTTTTTATCGATCGCTAGCCCATGC
>JAEYQF010000022.1 GCA_023410155.1 Verrucomicrobiota bacterium
CTCAAGACCGAAGCGCCCGAGATGATCGACGGCCCCACGCTCGGTCTGCCGCCGAGCGGCCGTATCGCCGCGAAGCTCTTCCAGCTGGATTTCCTGCGCGTCAACGAGTTCGTGCCCCTGATCGCTCCGCTTATGTCGCCAGGCGTCGCCAACGGCGTCGTGCCGCTCGAGAAGTCGAACGCCGTGCTCATCACCGACTCGATCAGCAATCTCCAGCGCGTCGAACTGCTCCTGCAGAAACTCGATGCCCCCGCCACCGCCGGACTCACCCCGAAGTTCTACACGTTGCGGGAGGCCAAGGCCAGCGACGTGGTGAACAAGCTTCGCACCATGTTCCAGGGCCCGCTGCAATCGCAGCTCGGCTCCGCCACGTCTTACAGTGCCGACGATCGCACCAACCAGATCGTGCTGCTCTCCGATCCGCGCCAGCAGCGAATCTTCGACGACTTGATCGCGCGCCTCGACGTGAAGGCCGAGCCCAACACCCGCAACGAGGTGATCTACCTCAAACACGCGTCCGCCAAGGATGTCGCGCCGCTCCTCAGCCAGCTGGTCTCCGGGCAGAACCAAGCCGCCCAGCGCGCCTCGGGCAACGCCACGCGCAATCCCCAGGTCCTGCAGCAGCCCGCCGGCGACGGGGCAGCCGAATCCGCGGGCGAGGCCGCCGTGGCGGGCCTGGCGGAGTCCAACGAGTTCAGCAGCCTCATCACCATCCTGCCGGACGAACGCAGCAACGCCGTTGTCGTTTCCGGCACGGTCGACGACATCCGCCTTCTCCGCGGCCTGATCGACAAGATCGACATCCTCCTTGCCCAGGTCCGCATCGAGGTCGTGATCGCCGAGGTCACCCTCTCCGACAACGACAAGAGCGGCCTCGCCAAGCTCAACCTCACCTTCGGCCAGGACGGCGGCGTCACGCGCATCACGAGATTCGATGGCATCATCCAGGGCGTCACCGTTTCCAACGGTGTCACCAACCCGCTCTCGTTCGTCGCCTCGCTCGGCGACAACGGCGACCGTAACGATGTGCGCGTGTTGTCCTCTCCCACCATCGTCACCACCCACAACAAGGAAGCCCAGATCCTCGTCGGCGAGAAACGCCCGCTCATCACTGGCACGCAAAGCAGCATCGTCACCGCCGGCGCGACGCCCGTCACCTCCTCCACCGTCAGCTACACCGATATCGCGATCGACCTGAAGGTCACTCCGCTCATCGGCGAAGACGGCAGCATCCAGCTCAAGATCGATCAGAAGGTCGACGACATCACCGGCAACGTCGTCATCGACAATAACCAGCAGCCCATCATCGGTCGCCGCCAGGCTACATCGTTCGTCAACGTGAAGGACAGCGAGATGATCGTGCTCGGCGGATTGCAGCGCAACCGCGTGAGCAACAACCGCACGAAGCTCGGCTTCTTCTACGAGCTCCCGATCATCAGTCACATCTTCGGCGCGCGCACCAAAGGACTCGAGCGCACTGAGCTGCTGCTCTTCATCCGCCCGCACGTCATCCGCCCCGCCGACGGCACTGCGGACACGATGCGAAAAATCGACGAGCTCTCCAACCGGCAGCAAATCAATCAGTATCTCATCGATCCGTCCAAGCAGCCCGAAAAACCCGGCTCCGAAAAGGCGGACGAGAAAAAGACCGACTGAGCCGGGGCCTCTTGCCGCCCGTTTCCGCCATGATCGCGTTCAACTCCGCTGCACTTCCGGCCGCGCTCGATGCGCGGCTCACCGACGAGCAACGCGTCGCGCTCGCGGAAGCTCTGCGCGAGAAACGGTTGTCCGTCCTTTCCACCGCTCTCGCACTCACTGAAACGGAGACGCTGGGCCTGCTCGCCGAAGCAGCCTCGCTCGACGTCGCCACCAATCTCGAGATCGATCCGACGGCGCGCGGGCTCCTCCCCGCCCGACTGGCGCATGAGTTTCAGATCATCCCCATCCGACTACGCACCGAAGCGGAACTCACCGATCCGAACGATCCCCACGCGCCGCTCCATCTGGCCACTGCGTGGCTGCCCGACGAGATCATGACAGACTGGCTGCGCACGTTTACCGCGCGGCCGCTCGTCTGGCATCTCGCCGTTCCGGAGCGGATCCATCAACTCATCATTGAGAACTACGGCGTCGGCTCCGGTTCACTCGAGGATTCCGACGACAGCTACGTCGCGCCCGAAACACAGATCCAGGCGGAGGAAGTCGTCGACGAAGACGCCGCCGTCGTCCGTTTCGTGAGCGATGTCATCTCACAGGCGATCGAGGATCAGGCGACCGACATCCACTTTGAGCCGCAGGAAGGCCAGCTCCGGATCCGCTACCGCGTCGACGGACTCCTCGTGCCCGTGCCCGTGCCGGAAAACCTCCTGCGCTTTCAGGACGCGATCATCTCGCGCCTGAAAATCATGGCGCGGCTCAACATCTCGGAAAAACGTCTTCCGCAGGACGGCCGCATCAACTTCCGCGCCGGCACGACCGATCTCGATATCCGCGTCTCCACGATTCCCACGATTTACGCCGAGTCGATTTCGCTCCGCCTGCTGAATCAGAAGAAAGAGGCCTACACGATGGAGCGCCTCGGCATGAGTGCGCAGGAGCAGGCACAGATCACCCAGATTCTCGATTATCCGCACGGCATCATTCTCGTCACCGGCCCCACCGGCTCGGGCAAATCCACCTCGCTCAACGCGTTTCTTCGGAAGATCAACTCCACCGACCTGCGCATCATCACGATCGAGGACCCGATCGAATACGAGGTGCCCGGCGTGAACCAGATGCAGGTGCGCCCCGAGATCGGGCTCACTTTCGCCGACGCGCTCCGCCACGTGCTGCGACAGGATCCCGACGTGATCATGGTCGGTGAAATCCGCGACAAGGACACCGCCGAGATCGCGATTCGCGCATCGCTCACCGGCCACTTGGTTTTCTCGACGCTGCACACCAACGACGCGCCTGGCGCGATCACACGTCTGATCGACATGGGCATCGAGCCGTTCCTCGTCGCGTCCGCGATCGAGCTCGTGATCGCACAACGTCTCGTGCGCCGCCTCTGCCCCGAGTGCTCGAGGCCCGAACCGGTCAACAAGATCAAGCTCCGCGAAAATCTCGCCATCCTCGGCTGCACCGAGGAGGAAGCCGCGTCGATCGACACGCTCAAGGCGCCCGTCGGCTGCGATCGCTGCCGCAACACCGGCTACCGCGGCCGCATCGGCATCTTCGAGATTTTCCGTCTCAATGACGAGATGCACGAGCTCGTGCTCGCGCGCGAAAGCACCCGCACGCTCACCGAATGCGCCCGCAAGCACGGCATGCGCACGCTCGGCCAGAGCGGTTGGGAGAAAGTGAAGGCCGGACACACGACCCTCGACGAAGTGCTCCGCGTGATCACCGTCGCCGAGAAGTAAGATGCCCCGCTTCACCTACACCGCGCGCGATCGCTCTGGCCAGAACGCCAACGGCGCCATCGACGCACCGTCGCGTCGCGACGCACTGCGCCTGCTCGCCGCCCGCAGCCTCCAAGTCACAGGCATGACGGAGGCGAGCTCCACTCCAGCCGCAACGCAGGCGAAAACAAAACCCGTCGCCCCGAAAGAAGCCGATCCCGCGAAAACGCCGCTTACACGCAAAGAGCGACTGCCGTTTCTCGAGGCGTTGCACGATCTCACCTCGAGCGGACTCTCCGCCGGCGAAGCCGTGCGGCTGCTCTCCGTCCGCATCAAGGAACCGAAACTCCGCCTGCTCAGCCGCGGCCTTTGGGAACGCTTGAGCGAAGGCGCGCCGCTCTCGCGCGCGATGGCTGATTTCGGGACCGTGTTCGATCCGGCCACGATCAACCTCATCAACGCCGGCGAAGCCACCGGCTCGCTCAACGACACGCTTTCGCGCCTCATCACGCACCTCACGGAGCAACGCGAGTTGCGACGCCAACTCGTCGCCGCCCTCGCCTACCCCGTGTTCATGGTGTTCGTCGCGAGTTTGGTGATTCTCTTCTTTCTCTTCTTCCTTTTGCCACGACTGCAAACGCTGCTGCGCTCGCTCGGCGGCGAACTCCCGCTTTCCACGCAGCTCCTCGTCGGCTTTGCCAATTTCACGCTGCACTACGGAATCTTCATCGTCGTCGCAGCAGTGTTCGGAATGGGTGCGTTCTGGCGCTGGCGCCAAACCGAGGCGGGGCGCGAGGCGACCGATCGTTGGTTGCTCCAGCTTCCACTGGTCGGTCCGTTCGTTGTCGCGCAAACCGTGCTCTCGTTTAGCCAGACACTCGGCGTGCTCCTCGCCAACGGCATCACCGCCGCCGAGGCGCTGCGCATGACCGAAAAACAAATCAGCAACCGCGTTCACCGCCGGGCGTTCAACGAAGCGACCGGCCGCGTGCTCGAAGGTGAAGCGCTCTCCTCGTCGCTCGCGCGCACGCAGTGTTTTCCCGATCTCGTGCTCGACCGCCTCGCCGTCGGTGAAAACACGGGCAACGTCGTGCCGAGCCTTCGCGACATCGCGCGCAACTACCAGAAGATCGTCACGAACCAGCTGAACATTTTCACCAAGGTGATCGCGAGCGGCGTGCTGCTCGCAGTGTTCGTGCTCGTCGGTTTCATCGCCTTCTCGATCGTAGCCGCCGTCTTCAAAGTCAGCGCGAGTTTCCAACTCGGCTGAACCCACGCCCGCGTCGATCCGCACTCAGGCTCGACTCAAGCCGCATCGTGGCGCGACCCGGTGCGCACCTTGTCCCGACTCGGGACGGACCGTGGCTCGACTCGGGACGGACCGTGGCTCGACCGTGTCCGCATCGTGGCGCGACCCGGGTCGAACGGTGTCCCGACTCGCGCCGGATCAGCGGATGACCTCGACGGAGGAGACGCGCAGCGAAGCGTTGAGCAGCGCAGGATTGGCGCGATCGGCGGCGAGTGAGCACTGCTCGATCCCGATGTAGGGCGAGCGCTGGGAGAGTGCCAGGTAGAAGCGCTTGAGCGCGCCCCACTCGGCCCGCGGCAAAGTGAACTGCACCGAATGGATCGCGAAGTCTGCCGTGCGATCGGTGCGCGGCGTGTCGTTGGTGAAGCGCAGTCCGTGCTCGCGCGCGAGTGCGGTGAGTTCACCCACGAGGCGCGTGTCGTCGAACGTGCGTGAGGGATCAAGATCGCCCACGGCTTGCTCGGCCGCGCGCTCGATGGTCTCGCGATTGGCAAGCCACTGCGCCTGCACCTTCAATTCTGTGCCCGTGGCACGCTGCTGCCGCCAGAATGTCGCCGCTCGGCCCCCGAAACTCGACAACCACATCAGGGCGCCAAGGAGAACCAGCAACCAGAGCATCACCTGCTCCCGCAGCGCTCGGGAAAGAAAAAAGAGGCGGAAGCTGTTCATGGCGCCGATGCGGGCTTGAGCGCGTCCGGGCGGAACGTGACCGCCATCGTAAACGCCATGACGTTTTCGCGCGTGCGCTGATCGCGGATCTCGACGCGTTCGAAACCTTCGCGCGATCCGAGCGCGGCTTGAAACGCCGACACCGCGTCCGGCGCCGTGCTCTGGGCGTCGATCACGAGGGAATACAGGCCGTTGGTGGTCGCGCGCAGAAAGGTGATCGCCTCAGGTTTGCCCGCGCTCACTGCCGAGAGCATCTCCAGCGGCAAGAGGCGTTTCGTCGAAAGTTCGTGGATGCGATTTGAGAGATTTTGCGCGGTTTCGATTCGCTGCACTACGGGCCGCTGCGCACTGAGCTGCGCTTCGCGCGAACGTTGCCACACGCCTCCACCAATCAAGGCGAGTTCACTCAGCGCGAGGATCAACAGGGCTGCGGCCGTGCCGAGGAATCCGCGCCAGATCAACCGCGCGCGGGCATGTCGGCGGCCGATCTCTGCGAGTTCGCCTTTGTCGCGCACATCGGCCCACGACGCCTGCGCCGCGGTGAGTCGAGCGCTGCCCTCACCCACCCGAAAAACGACTCCGTCGTCGGGACTTCCTCCAACCACCTGCGGTTCGGCGGTGATGTCGTTCACCGAAGCGGGTGCCGAGATACCCGAGAGGAGGGCCTGCCGCTCGGCGAAGCGAAGCGAATCGTCGAGCTCCCGCGGCGCCGGCCGGTGCGCCACTGCGGCGGCGATGGGAGACGTTGCCCAACGGATCGCAGTGAAGCCATCACCGGTGTCCATCACCAGCGTCGAGCCGTTGCTGGCGGGCGACGCCAGGGCGGCGACGAAAGCGGGAATCACGAGCTGGGCGTCGCTCCACGCCGTCGTCTGCTCGGTCGTGAAACGTCGCCGATAGGCCGCATAAACGACGGCGGACTCCGCGCCCGGAGACCAGTAGAAGCCGTAGTAAAGCTGCGTCGCGGGAAAGGGTGACAGCGACTCGAGTGCCAGCTCCGCCTGCGACGCGGCTTCCGTTGACGAGCTGCCGGGCGTGATCGGCACCACCCGCACGAAGAAATGCGAGTCCGGCAACAGCACCACTTTCGGGGGCTGGGCTGCACGGGGAAAATTATGCAAGAGCGACTTCATGCCGACGCGTCTTCGGGGCGGGTTGAAATCTCAATATTCTCCTGAATTTCCAAGAGCGTAAATGGATAGTTGAGCTTTTTGGAGGCGCCATTGCTCCCGGAGGAATTGTCGTCCGCTTCGTCGTCATCGTCCTCTCGCCGAGTAGCAGAACCGGCAGATCGCGAGGAAGCGCTCTGTTCCACGACCGATTTCTCCTCCACAAGTTTCGCGCCATCTGGAGGAGCCAGCACCGCGGTGAGGTGAAACTTGGTCACACCTTGCGTGATGGTGACCCGCACGCGGAGGGCATTGACCTCTGTGCCCAAGGCATCCGGCACACGTCCCGGACCGAGCACGCTGGCCGCGTCTTCCACGCTGCGGAAAAAGCGCGCACCCGACTGCGCATGACTTCCGCGTCCCGTCAGGTATTCGCGGAGAGATTCCGAGCCCGACTCGTCCGCCACCCCAAGCGCCGCCAGCACGTCGGTGCGACCGCCATTGACGTTGCTTTTCGGGAAGTCGAACAACGACACCGCATCGATAAACCGCTGGTAGTATTCGGTAGGCTGGCCCTCCCGATCGAAGAAAAACTCTTTCGCCACCTCGATGGCGGCGAGTTCCCGGTAGGATCGGAGCGAACGCTTGGGCGCATGATACGGCAGGTTTGCCCGATCGTAACTCGTGGGCTGAAGCGTGCCGGGCACGAAGTCCTTCTTCATCCAATCCAGCAGCGCATCGGCGAGCCGATCTGCATCCGCGTCGCTCAACGTCCATGACCGAAACAGGTTCACCAAGGTGGCCCGGTCGGCGCGCGGCAGAGAGAGCTTGCCACTCTCGTCCTCGAACGTCACCTCGGCGGTCCGCCCCTCACCTGGCGACCACGCCGCGAACTGCAGGGGCTGATCCCAACCTTCTGACGGACTGCGCAACTCCTGGCCGGCCGCGCGAAACTCCGCCAAGACCGCCACGACCACTTCGAGCGCGGAATACGCATCCTGGCGCAGGTTTCGACTGATCGCCTCGCGTGAGGCCACCACGAGATCGGTGTGGGCTTTCTGCACAAACGCGACCAGCGCAAACGTGGCGAACAAGAGCGTGATCAGCACGACCACGAGCACGGAGCCTCGACTGGAGCGGCGCAGGATCACGTTAGAAGACGGGTAGCCCCTCCGTCACCATCGGCACCGCGACCAGCATCTCGCGCGTGCGGCCGCCATAGGTGAATTTCAGACGCAGCCGCTGCGGCACCAGAAACTCATCATCCTCGCCACGCTGCAACGCGGTCTCGGTTTTCCAATTCTTGAAATCGGCGTCGTAGTAATCGTAGAGCACCTCGCTCACGAGCGGAGAGATCACTGTCTCGTGCGGCGGATCTTCGAGGAAGCGCGTTTCGAGCCGCGAACGCCAGAGCAACACCAAGCCTTCGCGCTCGCGCCACTGGAGCGAGCAGAGGACTTCCGGCAGCGGTTGATCAGGCCATGGGATCACGCGACTGCCCTGCAGCAGCTCGAACGTGAGAAGGTTCTCCGTCGCGCCGGTCGAAACGCGCACCTCCTCTACCGTGATCGGATTGTTGCCCGTCCCGGCCGGCGGCAGCGACGCCTGGCGAAGTTGCTCCGCGAGGAAGCGGGTGACCGCCCGCGTGTGCTGTTCGAACAGCCGAGCATCGGAATTGCGGCCCCACAGCTCGCCCATGGAAAAGATGAAAGTGTTCAGTCCGACCAGGAGGAGCCCAACCAGCGCGAGCGCGAGCAGCATCTCCAGCAAAGTGAATCCGCCGGGTTTGCGTCGGGATCCTCTGTATTCACAAAATGGATTCATGGGGTCTGGCGCAGGATCTCGGCAATCCGCTCGCGCGCGGCCTGGCGCAATCGGCTGTTCTCCGCGGCATCGGCCCACGTAGGCCGGACGACGTGAAAGCTCTGCGTGATCGTCTCGGCGGGCCGGTTCGCGGCTTCGATTTCGCACGTGAGGGTGACCACGAAGAGATCCGCGATCCCGGTGGCTTCGATGGTGGAGCGCCAGCGCACGCGTTCGCCTCCGGGCGTCTCGAAGGTGTCGCCCTCCTCAGCCGGCTGCCGTTCGCTCGAGCTGAGAAGTTGCAGGCGGGCAAAGCGGATATCCTCTTCCCGCTCGTTTGAGCGCGCGGCCACTTCGTAGGCGTTGAGAACGTTCAGATAGGTTGCCCCGAGCACCACCGCGGATAGCGCGAAGATCGCGAGGGCCACCAGGACCTCGAGCAGCGTGAACGCACGCGGAGCCTTATGGACGGCGTTCATCAGTCGCGCGCAACATCGGCGCACAGGTCCACGGGTCGATGGTCAGCACCTGCGGGACGCCGGCCCGCCGGATTTGCAGGCGGAAAGGAGTGCAGGTGCCATCGGCGAACAACGTCGCCCCCGCCAGGGTTTGCGTTTCCGTGAGAATACCGCCGATCAGCAGCGCGCCGCGGGCGTCGCCCGGTGGGAGAAAATCGATCGCAAGCTCAGCATTTGCGGCCGCCGTGACCGGGAAGTTCTCGGCATAATCCGTGCCCTGGGCGATGAACTCTCGCGCCTTGGGGTCGAACCGCAGCTGGACATCAACCTGGCGCTCGAGCGCGACTTCCCGTGCGCGGCGGACCGCCTGCCAGAAGACGTCCTCCGCGCCTTGCGGCTTCTCCGCAAGCACGCGGATGCCGCCGGCGATCAGCACCGCGGAGAGCAGTCCGATCAGCCCGAGCGACAGGAGTATCTCGAGCAGGGTGAAGGCTCGCTGAGCCACGAACTTGACGCCCCGTCGCGAGCCAACCGCGCGCAAAGGCCCTGTCTGCGCGCCACGCATGCCGTGCGCCGAACTACTTCTCTTCCGTCCAATTCCCAATGTCGTCCTTCGTGCCTTCGGCGCGGTCCGGGCCCTTCGAGAACACGTCGTAGCCGTTCTTGTTTTTCACACCGGGATACCGATAGCCATAGGGCTCGCCCCACGGATCGAGCGGCACTTTTCCGCCTTCGAGATAAGGCCCGCGCCACTGATCCGCACGGTTCGCCGGGGGAGTCACAAGCGCCTGCAGTCCTTCGGCGGTGCTCGGGTAATCGCCCATCTGGATACGATAGCTCGTCAGCGGCAGCTTGATCGATTCGCTGACGAACAGCTGCGTCGTTTTCGTCTGCGCGCCGCCAAAGATCGTATCGAGATTGGTGACCGCCAGTCCGACGAGCAGACCGAGAATCGCCAGCGCGATCATGATCTCCAGCAGGGTGAAAGCACGACGGCCGCGACGCACGGGCCGGACAGAAGTAACAGTTTGCAGCATGGGATGGCAGGATGTGGTGCGACCGCCGAAAGTCGAGCGGGTGCCGCAGACCCGCCGACCAATGCAAAGTAGCGGCCTGCTCACAGGGAGGCCTCGGTAAACGCCGCAATCGACAAAGTCTACGCGCTGCAAAACGCTAAACCCCACGCCATCTCCAGCGATAGGAGATGAAGCAAAGCACCGCGATCGCTCCACCTGCTCCATAAACGGATGGCTCCGGGATCGGGCTCACGACCTCAGCTGTAAAATGGTTCAAAGGCCCTGAGAAGGTGTGGTCGCCTTCCCAGCCCTCCTCCCCCCAGCTTACGTGGAAAAAGTTGAAATTGGCTCCGAACGTAAAGGGAGGCACAGGCAGGACCGTCGGCGATCCGGACGGAATCAGCCCAAAATCAAAATACCGGCTTTCCACCAGAGACGTTAACGCAAACATGCCGGGAATCCCGCTCTCCGAGGCGGGGCCGAACGACAGGGTCTCCAGCGGAAACGAGAACTCCCGAGAATCGGCAAACGGCGGGCTGGCATCCGGTTCGTAGTCGGTGAAGGCAACCGACAGAGTCCAATAATTCTTCGTGGGATCATCAAAGGTGAAGATGCCGTCTGTGCCCGCGGTGGACGCATCGTAGTAGAGATCGAATTTAGCCACGCCGCCCATGGGATGTTCGTCCTGAGGATATCCGACGAGTTGCCCCCAGAGGTTCTCCGATGTGGACGAGATGTGGACGATCTGCGCATGCGCTGCTGCCGCCAGCGGTGAGATCAGCAGGGCAAATCCTGCGAAGAAGGGGTAATTCATCTCGCCACTCTACCCTTCTCCGAAAGGCGGGATATCCGGCCGCCAGCGGCTCGCTGCATCAGCGAAAGGCTCTTTGGTTGGGCGATGAGGCGGCAAAACTCTCGTCGTCGCCACGAATTGGCGCCCCCGCCCGGACTTGAACCGGGATGCGCGGTTTAGGAAACCGCTGCTCTATCCAGTTGAGCTACGGGGACTGGGGGAACACTCACACTGATCCAGTTTCCCGCTGAATTGCATCACCAAAATGCGGGTTGACATCAAGTGCACCGAATTCACTGTGACCCCTCCCACTTTTCAGACATGAGCACCAACGAACAGCCGCAGCGCAGCCTCACTCCCGCCGAGATTCCTTTCACGACGAATCCGCAAGCGATCCGTGGCTACGTGACCGACACCGGCAAGATCCTGCCGCGCAAGCATACCCACCTGTCGGCCAAGCACCAGCGCGCGGTCACGAAGACCATCAAGCGCGCGCGCAACATGCTGCTCGCTCAGTAACCATTCCGGTTGCGAACCGATTCTCCGGCCGGAGTCTGAAAAGGACTCCGGCCTTTTTGCGTCACGATGGCCAAGCCCTCCGCCAAAACTTACCAGCCGACCCCGCGCAATCTCGCGCTTCTGTCCCGCGCCTTGCGCGATGGTGAGCTGGTGGCGGTGCCCACGGAAACGGTTTACGGCCTCGCCGCCGACGCGCTGAATGCGAAAGCGTGCGCAAAGATCTTTCGGGCCAAACGGCGGCCCACCTCTGATCCGCTGATCGTTCACCTCGCCAAAGCCGCAGATCTGACACGAGTCGCCGAGGCCAACGATGCGGTGTGGCAGCTCGCCAAAGATTTCTGGCCCGGCCCGCTCACGCTTGTGCTGCCGAGGAAGCCGATCGTGCCTGAAATCGTCACGGCCGGACTGCCCAGTGTGGCCGTGCGCGTGCCCCGACATGCTGCGTTCAGGCGCTTGATCACACTGGCCGGCACGCCGCTCGCGGCGCCCAGCGCGAACCCTTTTGGCTATGTCAGCCCCACCAATGCCGATCACGTGCACGCCGGACTCGGCCGGCGCATTTCGCACATCCTGGATGGCGGCGCTTCCCGCATCGGCTTGGAATCCACCATCGTGGATCTACGCGATCCGGCGAACCCGCAGATCCTGCGTCCCGGAGCCATCTCGGCCGCAGATATCTCCGACGTGCTCGGAGTCCGAGTCGTCGCCCGAGCGGTCGGGCGTGCAACAAAAGCCCGCGCGCAGATCGCGCCCGGTTTGCTCAGCCGCCACTACAGCCCGCGCACTCCGGTCACTCTGCATTCGGGCCTGACGTTGCGAGACGTTCCCCGCTCTCCTGGCAAGAAACGCGAAGCTTGGGTTTTTCTCGCGAAGCCCACGGGCAAGCTTCCGCAGAATGTGTTTTGGCTGGACCGCCACGGTCGCCTCGCCGGTGTGGCGCGTCGCCTTTTCGGATTGTTGCGCGAACTCGACGGCGCCGGCTACCAGCACCTGCACATCGAGAGAGCGAGCGGCGACGGACTCGCGATCGCCATCAACGATCGACTCGAGCGCGCCGCCGCGAGGGCGTAGGCCGGCAGTTCCGATTCAGCGCTCCGCAGCGCCGTCTTCTTTAGCCGCGACCACGTAATAGTCCTTGTAGGACTTATCGTAGTATTGCGCGTAGTAGTAACCGGACACGGCGAGATTCAGGCCGTTGAGGACCGCGCCGAAGCAGGGGACGTTGGCTTCGAGGAGTTTCTTCGCGCTGAACTGTGCGGCGCGGCGACGAACCTTGTTGAAGAAGATCGTGAATACCGAGCCATCGACGAGCGGCATGATGATCAAGGCATCGCTGACCGCCGCGAGCGGCGGCGTGTCGAAGAAGATGCGATCATAGCGCTTACGCAGCTCAAGCACCATGGTTTCGAACCCTTTGCTGTTGAGGATCTGGGTAGGATTCTTCGCGCGTCCGCCCGTCGTGAGGAGGTCGAGATTGGGGTGAACATTGCGGATCACAGCCTCGTCCAAGGGCGCAGTGTTGGTGCACACGTCGATCACGCCCTTCACGTTTTCCAGACGGAATGATTTGTGGACGTTGGGCTTTCGCAGATCGCAGTCGACGATGATCACACGCTCTCCGTGCGCTGCAAAGGTCAGCGCGAGGTTCGTCGTGGTGAAGGATTTGCCCTCACCGGGAATCGTGCTCGTCGTGAGGATGCACTTCGCGTTCTTGCTGTCGTCCTTGAGTCGCAGGCTTGAGTGAAGCGTAAGGAAGGCCTCGGCCACCTGACGGTCGGCGTTGTTAGCGACGATCTGGGCCTTCTCTGGCTGCTCCATGCGCTTGATCTGGGGAATGATCCCGATCAGCGGGAGCCCGATGACGCTTTCGATATCGAACGAGCTCTTCACGCGGTCGTCGATGAAGGCCACGAAGAAGGCAAAGCCGAGACCAAGCGCGAAACCTCCGACCAAGCCCAGCCCGAGGTTGAGAGCCACCCTGGGCGAGACGGGGCGATCGGTCGGGCGCGCGCGATCGACTACGCGGGCGCTCTGGGTCTCGAGCGTGCTGGTCATCGACGTCTCGCGCGTGCGGGCGATCAGGTTCTGCAGGATCTGCTCGTTGATGCGCAGGTCGCGGGACATGTTTTCATACTCCACGGCGAAGCGATCGATCGAGAGCGACTCGGATTCCTGGGCAGTGAGCTGGGCGCGCGCTTCGCGATCGTTACGCAGCGCGGTTTGATATTCCGATTCGATCGTGGCGGACGCCGAACGAATCGCGCGATCGAGCTCCCGCTGTGTTTGCGCCAGCGAGTTCTGCGCCTCGATCATCTTCGGGTGCTTGCTCTTGTAGCGTTCGCTGAGCTGCGCGAGGCCGATCTTCTGGGAGGAAAGCTGCTGGGTGAGCTGGGCGATCAAGCTCTGCGAGGCAATAAAAGGCAGCTCGGTGACATCGCCCCCGGAGGCGAGTCGTTCCTGCACCTGGGCCCAGCGCACCTCGGCGTCCTTCACGCGGGAAGTGGTCTGCGTGACGTAGGTGTTGAGCGCCTTGAGCTTTTCCGTGACGATGTCCTTGCGCTGGTCCAGGGAGACCAGGTTGTTCTTCTCCCGGTAGTGCTGAAGACCGATGGCGAGCTCATCGACCTTCTTGCGCTGCTGCTCGACGCGGATGTTGAGGTCCTCCACGGCCTTCATCGACTCATCGATACGAAGGCGGGCGTTGTAGCCGATGAACTCATCCACGAAGAGGTTCGCGACTTTGGCAGCGATCACCTTGTCGGGATGGCGGAACTGAACGAGAATGATGAGCGTGAGCCGCTGCGGAACGATCTTTCGGTTCGATGCGAGGATGGCTGCCGCCGAGACCGGTTCACCGCCACTTTCCTTCTCGTAGGGCGCCAGGAAGCGCTTGAGATCTTCGCCGGTGAGGCGCGCCGCCACCTTCTCGACGATCGAGGCACTCTCGAGAATCTTGATCTGGGTATTCAGGTCCTCGGCGGAGCGGATCTCGTTCTCGCGGACGGCCTGGACCTGCATGATCGTCGGATCGCGACGGAAAATCTGCACCGTCGCGGTCGACTCGTAGAGGTTCGTCTGGCTGAAGGTAAAAACCAGCGCCGAAGAGAAAACGATCAGGAAGACGACCACGACATACCAGATGCGCTCGCGCAGAACCAAGAGGTAATCCTGCAAACGCTTGTGACCCGCACCGCCTTCGTCTGGCCCGTATCCAACGGCCGAATACCCGGCGTAGCCGCCACCATAGTTGTATCCCTGCTGGCCGCCTTTGGCCTTTGAATCCTGATCCATGTTGAAAACGATGTGGGGCTAGAGAACGCGCTCGGGCACGTAGATGACGTCGTCCTTCAGCAGCGACCAAGTCTGGTCGGCATTGCCCTGAATGACTTCGTCGGCGTTGATGATGAAGTTTTCGGTCTTCCCCTCGGTCACGCGGGTGAGCTTGACGCGTTTCCGGTCCGCGAGGCGGCTGAAGCCGCCTGCGCGCGCGATGGCGTCGACCAGATTCATCCCCTGTTCCGGAGGAAAAGGAACCGCCCCCGGAGAGTTGACGGACCCGAGCACATTGACGGACCGCTTCGAATACTCGACGACGATGATGTTGACCTGCGGATTCACCAGATAGTCGGCCGCGTAAAGCTCGCGAATGCGTTCCTGCGCGCGGCCCACACTGTTGCCTCGCAGATCGATCGTGCCGATGAGGGGAAGCGTGATGGAGCTCTCCTGCGAGATCCGCACTTCCCGGGTAAGATCGTCTTCCTGAAAAACCTGCACCCGAATTAGATCAGAGGGCTGGAGGATGTAGTCCGCCGATGTTGACTGGCCCATCACCCCGACGGCTCCGCCGATCAACAGCAGAAAAGGGAGAAGGACGCGAATGAGGCTCGGACGCATGGGCAATAAAAAAGCGGAAGAAGACCGGCTCCGATCTCCTTCCGCAATCAAAAGAAAACGTGGTCCAGTAAGCGTGCCGTAAAAGATCAATAACGCACGCTCACGGAGACGCCCAACACCCGCGCGGCGAACTTCGAGGTGGCCAGATCAGACTCATTCTGGCGATAGGAGTAGTTCGCGCCGACGCGGAGGTATTCGTTGACCGTGTAGGACGCCCCGACCAAGGCGTCGTAGTAATCGTCCGTGCGAGCAGCCGCGCCGGCGGCGGGCAGGTAGTAATCGATCGCACGATAGGACGCTCCTACGGTGACGGTAAACTCCGACGTGATGTTCGAAGTGAGGAACGCACCGACCGAGGTGTTCTTCTGTTCCTGCGCTTGGGAATTGACGTCGAAGTTGCGGGCGGCGTTCAACTGCAGCGAAGACTTGGGGGTCAGCGCGTAGCTGAGGCTGCCATCAACGCCGAGCATCGAATACGTGTCGCCCGGCGACAGATCACGGCGCGTAACACCGACGTCCACCGTGCCGGTGAGCTTCGGGGTCAGTTCGCCGCGGGTGCTAAGGCTGATGAAATGATCCTTACTGTCGCGGCCGAACAAAAGCCATGATTGGCGGAAGCGATAGCCGAGACCGAGGTCCACCTTCGGCGTAACCTCATAGTAGAGGTGCAGCGGCACGTTCACCGACTCGGCGTCAGCAAACCCGGCTACGCGGTAATCGGTGTTGTTATAGCCAAAGCCGAGCGCGACGGAGGTCTTCTCGGTCGCGGACACCTCAACATTGCCCGACGAGTTGAAGACGTTACGGCGAATCAGGGCATCGATACCCAGCACGTCGACCGTGTTCTGATTCAACTCAGCGTAACCGGCTTCGAAGGACCCGGTCGTTTTGCCGCCATCGTAACCCATGCTGAGGCTGGACGAGAAGAGCTCGGAATCCAGATCGTCATGATCCGTGTATCGGTTGAAGTTGCCACCCACTCGACCGCGACCGCTGAGCGTGGACTTGTTGCCGAAAACGACCTCCACGGCCGGATCGAAGTTGAAGATATGATCCGTCTCACCGTCCGGATTGAGAAAGATGTTATCGTCGATTCTCATCCCCGCCGTGCCCGTCAGGAAAACTTCCGCGTTTTCGCTGGAAAGGAATGGGGCCGCATGGGCGCAACCGGCGAGCGCTACCGCTGCCGCGACAAACTTAATGGACTGCTTCATTGGGTGTCAGGTTGAAGTGGAAACACGAACGTCAAAAAGCTGCTAAAAACCGCCGGAGGCGAACCACGTCCCGTGATACTGGACTCTAAGCCGGGCGCGTTGGCTGGATCTCTAGAAACTCGATCTAAGGGAGTAAAAAAGCGTTGAGTTCTGAGCAAGGCCATTTTTCGAATCCCGCCCGTGCCGACGCATCCGCCCGGGGCTTCTGATCAGTGTTCGCGAGAGCGACACAAGGTTATAGAATCCGGCGCCGACGCCCGACTCTCCGGGTGGAGGAGATTTCTACCGCTGCGCGTGAGCTATCCAGAAGGCGTCCGCCGCGTTCGCCTCCACTGGCCGGAAGCGGCGGTGATCTGCCTCACGTGCGGCCTTGCGCTCTACGTTACGGCGACTCTGGCCGCTTTCCTTTTCGTCAAGCACCGCGGGTTCGATTCCGTTTCCTACGCCGACTTGGCCCTGCCACACCGCTGGTCCGCTTACCGCCTAAAATCGGGTGAGTTCCAGCTGTCCCAAGCTCAACAACTGCTCGCCGCGGGTGAAGCCCGCGCAGCCCTGGCTAGTTACCGCGCCGGCCTCGCCAAGATTCCGGGGCATCGGGAGGCTCGTCTTGAGCTCGCGAAACTCTTAGCCGGTGCCGCCCGCCCAGACCTCGCCCGCGACGTGCTGGAGCAAGGCCTGATCTGGCTTCGGGACGATCCAGTCTACTTGCGTTCGTATTTCGGCTTCCTGCTTCAGCAGCAGCTTGACGACGAGGTCCGCGCGCAAGGCGCAGCGATGCTCCAGCGCACGCGACCACCGGCGGAGGGTCGCGCCGTCATCGCCTTGGCGATTGCCACGGCGCACTATTTTCGAGGCCAGTATGACTTGGCCGAAGATCAGCTTCGACGCGGACAAATTTCCCTCACCACCGGAGGCCGCCTGCTCACCGCGCAGCTGGAGTGGGAACGCGGTTACCCGGACCTAGCCCTGCACCACATTCGGGCGCTGCTTCAGGACGCGCCCGGTTACGACCCTGCCCTCGCTCAACTCAGCCAATGGCTGCGGATCACGGGGCACTTCGATGAATTCCGCCGGGTTTGCCTGCTCCGCTCTCTCAGAGAACCCGACAATGCCGCCCCCCGAGCGGAGCTCCTTTACGCGCTGCACCACGCCGGCGACGACCAGGCCATTGAGCGGGAAGTCACCCAGGTCCTCACCGCGACAACCTTCGACCAACAAGCTATCACCGCCCTCGCGGCGTTCGCCGCCGATACCGGAAACGTCTCACTCGCTGAGCGCATTCGCATCGAGTGCCAGCGGCGCTCCCCTTCCTGGCTGTTTCCCACTTGGTTTGCGGCCGAGGCCATGATTGCTGCCAAGGATTACCGCGCCGCCATCGTGCTTCTTTCCAACGCTCCGCCGCCGCTGGAAGCAGAGGATCGTCGCCGACGCGCGCTCGTGAACAGCTTGCTCGCGGTCGCGCATTTCGGACTCGGAGATTCAGCCTCCGCGCAACTCCGACTGGAGGACTTCATCGCCCATGCCGAATTGCGCGCCGATAATCTGCTGACGATCGCACGCCGCTTGGTTGAGGCGGGCGCTGCCTTCCCCGCCCGAACCCTTCTCCTCCGCGCTTCCACGCTCGACCCGGCCAACCAAGCGGCGCTCACCGAGCTCGTCTCTCTGGATATCGAACTGGCTGAGACGACTGCGCTGACATCGCACCTCGAGCGGCTCAGTCACATGCGTCGCCCGTCTCCCGGCGTCCTGAGACGCGCGGCCCGATACCTCGGCAGCGACCGGCACCTTTTCGAGTCCGCCCGAGAAAGCGCGTTGCTCTCCGCCGAAGCGGCGCTCGCTGGCCCGTCCGAAGCTCCGCAGATCTAGCGCACGCGGGCGAGCTCGCCCAACAACCGCTCGTTTTGCGGCGGCGTGCCCACGGTGATGCGGATCCATTCCGGCATCCCATAAGGCTTCATCGGCCGCACGATCACCCCGCGTTTTTGCAACTCTTCGAAAACCCGGGCGCCGTCGCCCACGCGAACGAGGATGAAGTTCGCCGCACTCGGCACCGTCGCCAGTCCGAGCTGTGCGCAGCCCGTCTCGATCTGTCGCAACCCCGCCAGATTTTCCCTCCGGCACATCGCAGTAAACTCCGCATCCTCCAACGCGGCCACGGCTGCGGCCTGCGCGATCGCGTTCACGTTGAACGGCTGCCGCACGCGATTCAGCAAAGCCGTGAGCTCGGCGGCGGCGTAGCCGTATCCAATTCTCAACGACGCGAGCCCGTAGATCTTCGAAAACGTTCGCAGGCACACCACCTTTCGTCCTTCCGCGATCAGTGGCCGCAGGTCGGGTGCCGACTCGAGAAACTCCGCGTAAGCTTCGTCAATCACGCATACGACGTGCGACGGCAGCGCTCGGGCAAACGCCAGCAACTCCGCCTCCGTATTGGCGGTGCCCGTCGGATTGTTGGGACTGCACACAAACACGAGCTTGGTGCGTTCCGTGATCGCCGCGCGCATCGCCGCCAAGTCGTGGGTGTGGTCGACCAGCGGCACTTCCACTGGCTTTGCGCCAAACAGCAGCGCCACGAGCTTGTAAATGATGAACGACGGTGCGCCCATCACCACCTCGTCTCCCGGCCGCAGGAACGCGTGCCCGAGCAGCTCGATCAGTTCATTGGAGCCGTTTCCGAGGGCAAACTGTTCCGGCGCCAGGCCCCGGGCGTCGGCCAGTGCCTGTCGCAGGCGGAAGCATCCACCATCTGGATACAAAGCGCCTTGGTCCAAGGCCCTGATGGCGGCTTCCCGCGCCCGGGGAGAAGGACCAAATGGATTCTCGTTCGAGGCGAGCTTGATGATCCCCGCCGGATCGAGTCCGAGATCCCGAGCCACGTCCTCGATCGGCCGGCCGGGTTCATACACCGGTTGCGTCAACACAGAGGGATTTACCAGGGCTTCGAATTTCATCGTCCCGTGAGATGACGTCGAAGGCCGTGGAGTTAAAGATCGTTTCACTCCGCCGTGGAGCGGGCGCCGGGCAGCTCTGCGCAAAAACGAGCGCCCTCTGCGCCGGTCGCAAAAAAAGCGGAGCCTTCCGGCTCCGCTCGATGAGTCAGTGCGCTCGCTTAGCGGAGCGTCTTTTCCAGTTCCTTCGCGTGCGTATAGTGCTCCTGCAGCTTCGGGAGCGCCTTGCCCGCGAGCGCCGCGATCTGCGGGTCCTCGGACTTGGCCGCGGTGCCGAAGAGCTCGATCGCGTCCTCGTGGTCACGGACCATCTGCTTCACGTATTCCTTGTCGAAGTCCGCGCCCATTTCCTTCTTTTGCCAGCGCGACATCAGCTTGTCGTCCTGCTTCGCGAGATCATCGGGCAGCGACACCTGTTGCGCCGCAGCCAACGCCATCAGGTCGGAGTTCATCTTTTCGTGGTCGGAGACGATCTTGCGCGCCATCTCCTTCACCTTCGGGTTCGTCGCTCGCTCTTGGGCGATGCGCGACACGGCGACTTCCTCCGCGCCAGATTTGGCGGCCTTGTTCAGGAAGCGTTTGTCGCCCCAGCTCAGGCGCGACGCTTTGTCGTTTTTCATGTCGCCCGCGGCGGGACGATCATCGCGGACCTGCGTGCCGGAAGTCGTGGAGCGGCTATCGCCGGTCGTCGTCGAGGTCTGCGCCAGGGCAGACGCTACGAACACGTGGGAGCCAAGAAGCACGCCAAAAAGCGCGCTACGCATCAGGGGAGATTTGGAGGTTTTCATAGCACCATAATTGTCCGCCCACCTGCGGCTTGGTGCCTCGGGAGAATTGCGCGCTTTCCGCGCCAGAGCGTCGCAAATCGCGACTCCGCTTCAGCGGCGGCTCGGCACTCGCACGACCTGCATCCCCGCCGCGAGCGCCGCCTGGATGCCCGGCTCCGCGTCCTCGAAAACCAAACAGCGCGCCGGCTCCACACCCAGCAACTTGGCCGCGAGCAGAAACATATCCGGCGCCGGTTTGCCGTGAACCACGTCGTCCGCCGTCACGACCGCGCGAAACAGCGGAGCGAGCCCGGCGAGTTCCAGCGAGCGCAAGACCACCGTGCGCGGTCCGCCCGACGCGATTGCCATCGGATGCGTCACGGCCGCCGCACGCGCGAACTCCATCGTCGGTCCGATCACCTGCGCATCTTTCTGGATTTCCATGAAGAGGGATTCCTTGTCGTGAAACACGCGCTCCACATCGATGGTGAGTCCGTAGTGCTGCGCGATCAACTGCGCCACCCGCCTCGTGGGCACGCCGCCCAGCGAGTAGAAAAGATCCTCGTCGAGCATCACGTTGAGCCCCGCGCGCCGCATCGCCGAATCCCATGCGCGATAGTGCAGAGGCATCGTGTCGATCAGCGTGCCATCGAGATCGAAGATGTAACCGGCGAACTCACCAGCGGGGATATCGAGCTTCATGCGAAACCGCGCACGCCACCGCCAAACCGCTCCCGAGGCAACGGCAAAACCCGCGACGCAAAACGCACCGGGTCGCGCCCGAGTGCGGCTCGAGTCGGGACCGAGTGCGGCTCGAGTCGGGACCAGGTTCGGACTGCGTCGACGCTGAGTGCGCGCTGGGCCGCGGGCAGGTGCAGGATGAAACTGCTCACCGGTAAACGAGATGTAAATGCTCCCGGAGGCGCGCCGGCTTGAATCGCCCGCAGTGTTCAGACATCGCTTTTCGCGAGCGACTCAGTATGCCACGACCGTCCCCGGCCTCCGGCCGCCTCCAGCGCATGAAGCTCTCCGTCGTCATCCCCTGTTATAACGAGGCCCGCACGATCCGTGCTCTCGTCGACCGCGTGCGCGCCGCACCGGTCGCTGAGAAAGAGATCATCATCGTCGACGATTGCTCGCGCGATGGCACGCGCGACCTGCTTCGCACGCAGATCGCACCGCTGGTTGACCGCATCATCTATCACGAGGTCAACCAGGGCAAAGGCGCGGCGCTGCGCTCCGGTTTCGCCGTGGCCACGGGCGAGGCGGTCATCGTGCAGGACGCCGACCTCGAATACGATCCGCAGGAGTATCCGCGGTTGTTACGGCCCATCGTCGAGGGCAAGGCAGATGTGGTGTTCGGCTCGCGCTTCGCTGGAGGCGAGGCGCACCGTGTCGTCTACTTCTGGCACATGGTGGGCAACAAGTTCCTGACGCTGCTCTCGAACATGCTCACGAACATCAATCTCACCGACATGGAAACCTGCTACAAAGTGTTCCGCCGTGAGGTGCTCCAAAAGATCACGGTGGAGGAGAATCGCTTCGGCTTCGAGCCGGAGATCACCGCGAAGGTGGCGAAGCTCGGCGTGGTGATTTACGAGGTGGGCATCAGCTACTACGGCCGCACCTACGCGGAAGGGAAGAAGATCAGCTGGCGCGACGGTTTCCGCGCGATCTGGGCCATCGTGAAGTATAACCTGCTGCGATGACCGTCAGCGACGCTTGCGCGCGCAATTCTCACCGATCCTGGATCGTAGTTGAGCGCGCGGGCCATCCTGCACGAGAATAACCGGCCTCCCCTCCCCCGATGTCCGAACTGCCGCCCCGCATCGCGATCGTCACTCCCGTCTTCAACGAGGCAGCCGTGCTGCCCGAACTCTTCGAGCGACTGACGAAACTTTTCGAGGCCCATCGCGGCTACCGCTGGCAAGCGGTGCTGGTGGATGACGGAAGCCGCGATGCATCCACAAACCTGATACGCGAACAGGCGGCGCGGGATTCGCGGTTCGAGCTGCTCGAGTTGTCGCGCAACTTCGGTTTCCAGAGCGCGCTTAGCGCCGGCCTCGCGCATGTCGATGGTGTCGATGCCGTCGTGACGATGGACGCCGACTTGCAGGATCCGCCAGAACTCATTCCGCAGCTCCTGGAGGCCTGGTGCGGCGGGGCTGAAGTGGTGCGCGCGAAACGCCGCTCGCGCAGCGAGCGCGGGATGCGCCGGATCGGTTTCGACCTGTTTCACCGGTTCTACGGACACCTGACCGACTATCCGGTCGAGCGGGACTCAGGCACCTTTGGCCTTCTGGGCCGCGAAGCGCTCGCGGCGTTCAACCGCCTGCCAGAGCGGCATCGGTTTTTTCCGGGACTACGCGCATGGATCGGGTTCACCACCGGCGATGTTCTTTACGACCGGCGGGAGCGCGCGGCAGGCGAGTCGCAACAGAGTCTCCGGAGGCTCGCCCGCTACGCCCTCGATGGCGTGCTCAGCTTTTCCTATCTTCCGCTGCGGCTGCTGACGTATGCCGGTTTGTGCATCAGCGGAATGGGGTTTGCGATCGGCGTGTTCTTTGTGGCGAAACGTCTGCTCGGCTTGGAAACCGCGAGCACGGGATTCACCACGTTGGTGACACTTGTGACGTTTCTCGGTGGGGTGCAGTTGATCGGGATCGGCGTCCTGGGCGAATATCTCGCGCGCGTCTACGACGAGCTGAAGCAGCGGCCGCTCTACATCGTGAAGCAAGGCGCCCAAGCACCGCGCCCGCATACCGCGCAGCCATGACTGGGCGACGGACCGGCATCCTCGTCGCTCTCGCACTCGCCGCCTTTTGGGTGATGGCTGTGAGCGTGTCGCCACGCATCGGCGTGACGGCCGATGAAGTCGTGCACCTCACCGGCGGCTACAGCTATTGGAAATTCAATGATTATCGTCTGCACCCGGAGAACGGCACGCTCGCGATGCGCGTGGCCACGCTGCCGCTCCTGGGCATGGACCTGGTGTTCACGTCGCTCGAAGATCCCGACTGGCTGCAATCGCGTGCGCACATGGCGGGACGCACCTTCTTCTTCGACTTGGGGAACCCAGTCGATCGGATGCTCCAGCTTTCCCGGGCGATGATCGCCCTTTTCGGGGTCGCAACTGCCTGGCTCGTGTGGTCTTGGTCGCGTCGCTTGTTTGGGCCGGCGGCCGGCTGGCTGTCGCTCGGCCTGGCGATCTTCTGTCCGGCGCTCCTGGCACACAGCGGACTTGCCACCTCGGACATCGCGCTCACGGCGTGCGTGCTGCTCGCCCTCTCCGCAACGTGGCGGGTGCTGCACCGGGTGAGCGTGTTCAACATCGCGGTCGCAGCAGTCGGATGCGGAGCGGCTTTTTTGTCGAAGATGTCCGGCGTGCTGATCGTGCCGGTGATCGCCGGCATGCTCGCGGTGCGCTGCGTGCGAAGGACTCCACTGTTGATCGACTGGCGCTCTCGAACCCATTGGTGGCGATCGCGCGGGCGGATCGCCGTGGGGGCCTTGGCTGCGACGGTCGCAGTCGGCGCCGGAAGCTTGATCGTGCTCTGGGGGGCCTATGGATTCCGCTACTCCGCCTTCAACGACGAGAAATCCCGCAACGAAGGCTTCAGTCTGAGCTGGGATGTGATTCTCGAGCGTGCGCCGATGCCGGCGATGAACCCTGAGCCGCTGGACGTGCTGCTCGAGCGACTGTCGCCGCCGCGTCCCACCGCGATGACGCGCTTGATCGGAAATCTCCGAGATCTGCGCGTCTTGCCGGAGGCGTATCTGTGGGGCTTCGCCCACACCTACAAGTTCTCCCGCGAGCGCCCGGCCTTCCTCGATGGGGAGTATTCGCGCACCGGCTGGCGCAGTTTCTTCCCTCGGGCATTTTGGTATAAAACTCCGCTTCCCGCCCTCGTTGTGATCGCCGCGGGGATTGCCGCCCTCCTGGCACCGTTCGGGCGGCGGACGCGGTGGCGTATCCAATATCGCATGACACCGCTCCTGCTGTTCCTGGTGCTCTATGGCACAATGGCGATCAACATGAATCTCAACATCGGTCACCGCCATATCCTGCCCCTTTACCCCGTCCTCTACATCATGGCAGGTGCCGCAGTGCTGTGGGTTACGCGCATGCGGTGGGGCAAGATCGCCGGCGGCGTCCTGCTCGGGCTGCTCGCCGTGGACTCGGCCGTAGCGCGGCCGTTTTACCTTTCCTATTTTCACCCGCTGGCGGGCGGGATTGAGCGCGGTTACGAACATCTGGTGGACAGTTCGTTCGACTGGGGTCAGGGCCTGCCCGCCTTCGCCGACTGGCTCGACGGAAAAGCCGCTCGACGCGATGAAACGCCCGTTTTCCTCAGCTACTTCGGAGCGGACTCGCCGCGGGCGCGCGGCCTCGACGCGGTGCGACTGGCTGACGACAACAGCGACCACGGGATTCGCTCGTATCCAGCGCAGCTGCGCGGCGGCTGGTATGCCATCGGCGCGACACAGTATCAGCGGGTCTACCTGCCCGTGCGCGGACCGTGGACCGAACGACACGAGCAGCTTTACGCGGAACTCAATGCCCAATTGCGGGCGTCTGCAGCGCAGCCTCCGGTCGACGAGGACGAGCGGGCCCGCTTGGTGCAGACAGCCCGCGCCATCGAAACCCTGCAATTCGGCCGGCTCGTGCACACTCTCGGCGATCGCCGCCCGGAGAGACTGATCGGCGGATCGATCCTGCTCTTCCGTCTATCCGATCAAGAGGTCCAGCGGGCGCTCTATGCGCCGGCCAGCGAGATCCTCCGGCAGGCTCCTGAACGGCCGTGATGTTATTTCGCGCCTTTCTTCACCGGCCTCCAGCTCGACGCGCGGTCATCGTGGCACTCGTTGCCAGCTTGCTCGCGACGCATGCCTGGCTGGCGGTGCGTGCGACGATCGACCTGGGCGTGACCACCGATGAGACGATTCATCTGACCAGCGGCTACAGTTACTGGCGCCACAACGATTACCGCCTGCAGCCGGAGAACGGAAATCTGCCGCAACGCTGGGCCGCTCTGCCGCTGCTCGTCCAGGATCCCCAGCCGCGACTGGAGCCCGCCGATGCGGCCGGACTCTGGGCGACGTCACAACAGTGGCTGATCGCGCAGCGTTTCCTTTTCCAAACAGGCAACAATACCGACTACCTGCTGCTCTGCGCGCGCACGGCGATGATCCTGTGGAGTGTCGCCACGGGACTGCTGGTGTTTTTTTGGTCGCGTCGATTGTGGGGCGATGCCGCGGGGGTGTTCTCTATTACGCTGTTTTCTGTTTCTCCGACGATGCTGGCGCACGGGCCGCTGATCACGTCGGACATGTGCGCTGCATTCTGGATGCTTGCGGCAACCGCGGCGTGGTGGCGACTCGGCCAGCGAATCAGCGTCCCGCGGCTGCTGGTCAGCACGCTCACGCTGGGCCTCGCAGCCGTCGCTAAATTCTCGGTCGTGCTGCTCGGACCGGTGTTCGCCATCCTTGCGCTGTGGCGGATCCTGAGCCCGGAGCCGATTACTTCGTCGATCAGTCCCGCGGTGGGGACGCGCGGGAGGAAGTTGGCCGCATTCGCTGCGCTCGGTGGCGTGCACGTCTTGGCGACGACGCTGGTCATCTGGGCTTTTTTCGGTTTTCGGTTCGGGGCATCCGCGCCGCAGATTCTCGCTGCCAGTTCGTTCTACCTGGAGTGGGCCACCGTATTGCCCGAGGAAGGTCCCCTGCGGACCGCGCTCGTCTTTGCCCATGCGAATCAGCTGCTGCCACAGGCCTACCTACACGGGTTCGCCCACGTGATGAGCAGCGCGCAGGAGCGCGGCGCCTTCCTCGCCGGCGAGTTTGGGACGAAAGGCTGGTGGTGGTTCTTCCCTTATGCACTGCTCGTCAAGAGCACCCTTGCGGAACTTCTGTCCGCGTGCGGCCTGATCGGCGCCGCTGGTTTCGCCGCGACTCGGACCAAGCTCCGGGATTCAGTGACGCGTTTCCAACGGCTCCTTCCTCTCGCCGTTCTGGGACTGGTGATTCTCGCCGCCGCCATGCTGAGTTCGCTAAACATCGGGCATCGGCATGTGCTGATCATCTACCCAGTGCTGTTCATTCTCGCCGGTGGTCTCTTGCGCCACGTGACCCGAGGAGCGTTGATCCTAGGCACGGCAATAGCGGCGCTCGGGATATCGGCGCTCGTGCGGTCGACGCCGGATCACCTGGCATTCTTCAACACTCTTGCAGGTGGACCGCGCGACGGATGGCGTCACCTCGTCGACAGCTCGTTCGATTGGGGACAGAACGTGCCGAAACTTGCGCGATGGCTGAAGGAGAATGCCGCACCCGACGAGCGCGTTTACCTCACACTGTTCGGTAGCGACGACCCATTCTACCACGGCATTCGCGGCGTGGAGCTCGCTCCCTACTTTAGCTTCGGTCGGCAGCGCCACTGGGTCGAGTTGGAGCCGGGGCTCTTCTGCGTGAGCGCCACGATGCTCCAGGATGTTTACAGCCCTTATGCGGGACCGTGGTCGGCGAAGCGGGAAGGAAACTTTAGACAGCTGCTCTCGCGCATGCGCGAGGAGATGGCCGAAGGAAAACGCAGCACCCGGCTCGGCGAATTTGGACTCGGCCCGGAGCACCTCCTGTGGAACGCCGATCGCGCCCGGTTCGCGCGACTCGCGCTTTATCTGCGGCATCGCACTCCGGACGCACGTGTAGGCCACACGATCCTCGTCCATCGGCTGACGGCGGAGGAACTCCATGTCGTGGTCGAGGCAGACTTCGCCGAGCTAGCCGAATCCATCCTGCGCCTCGGACAGAGCGACAGAACTCACGGCAACTGACGCAGCCAGCGCAGGAGTTGGTCGTTCTCCGTCGGCGAAAGTTCTCCGTTCTGTTTCACCGGAGCGGGCGGTTGAGCTTTCCGCTGAGCGGCCCACGCAGCGAGCTTCTCCTCATCCACTTCAACGATGCGGCTGATCCGCACGAGGTAGAGCGGAGCAAATGCGCGCTCCTCGACCAACTCTAACTTGAACGCGCCGCCAAAGTGATCGTCGTCGCCCATCCAGCGCCCGCCCTTGTCCACGTCAGGCGTGAGCCGTTGGACCAGGAAGAAGTTCTGAAAGGAGCGGTTGCGAAAATGCAGCGCAAACCCGTCCGGCTTTTCTGCGATGGAATCGGCCGGCACGCTCGACTTGCCGTAAAGGATCCAGACGAGCTGCGCGTAGGGATCGATCGCGAACGACGATTGTGCCCCGATCGCTTTCAGATGGCCGACCACCCAATTGGTGGTGCGAGCGGCAAAATTCTCGTGATTGAACCGTTGCTTGGCGTTCGCGGGTAGCGCGAAGCACACGATCCACACCGCGGCGGCAGCGGCGAGGATGCTCCAGGAGTGGCGCGCGCGAATGAGTCGCGGCCAGATAAACACAGTCGCAGCCACGAGCATGAAGTTCGCCGGCAGGCTAAGTCGGCGGATGATAGGATCGTCCCATCGTCCCCAAAAGTAGCAGAGCATGAATCCGGTGTGGATCGCGAGGCCCGCCATAAAAATCAAGAAGGCCGCCAAGGCCGGTCGCGCGGTGAAGATCTCGCGATGCTCACGATAGGCCACCAGCACGCAAAACCCCATCGCGACCGAGCCGAGGATTGCAACGAGCGCCGAGCTCGGTTGCGCACCATCGAAGGAAAGGAAGAAATTCAGCGCGTGTCCCACGTTGTCGTAGAGGTAGCGCAGCGCGAACGGCACGTCCGCTCCCGCGATATCGCTCATCTGCCATGCCGACTCGAACACCTTGAACACGTTGTAGTGCAGCGGGCAGATCACGAGCAGGAGGGGCGCGATCAGCACCGACCACGGCAGCACCGCCTCGCGCGCCCGCCACCAGCAATACACCACGGTGGCCCCCACCGGCAGGATGAAGAGAACGGACTCGTAGCGCACCTGCGCCAGCAGCACGCCGCTCAACACAAACGCACCGAGCCGGTCCGGATCGCGCGGCTGCTCCGCTGTTCGCATGCCCAGCCACAACGTCAGCACGATCATCAGCAGATTGAGCAACTCGAAGCCCGCTCCCGCGGCGTTCTGCGCGATCAGCGGGATCCCGGCGATCAACGCCACTCCTGCTAGCCCGGCCGGCCACCCCGCGAGCCGACGCCCCACCAACAAGACCAGCACCATGAAGAGCGCGGACAACGCTGCGTTCAGCACGAAGACATTCTCCGGGCGGAAGCCGGTCAGATCATGCACGGTCGCGAGCAGGAACGGAAACAGCAGCGGACGCTTGTCCACGTAGCTCGCCATCGGGGTGAAGTTGCCGGCGTAATCATACGCACGCACTACCACGCTCGCCTGACGCTCCAGATGCATCGATTTCGCCGTGAGCCCGAGCAGGACCTCGTCGGCCACGATCTTGATCTCATGGCGTTCGTGCACATGCAAAAACGTGGTCGCCAGCAACGTGAGGGTCACCGGCTTCCACCAACCTCTCCATGCCCGGACTTCATTCCAGGCTTCGCCCCGCAGACTCCGCACGAGCGTCACGAGAAAGCACGTGGTCGCAGCCAGCGTGAACCAATAGCCGCCGAAGCGCACGACGGCGATCGCCTCCCGCGGAGCGAAGGACCAAAAGCCCAGCGTGAGGGCGAGCGCGACGAGAAGAACCAGAAGGAGGACGCGGCGGGGCATAAAAAAACCGCCCGTGAGTGTGCGGGCGGTTTGAAAGGCGAAAACCCGAAACTTACTGGGCGTAAGTGATCGTGCGGGAACCCGCGACGCCCGTGATGGTGATCGTCTCACCCTGGGTGTAGGTCGTGGGATAGGTTTCGCCGGCGACCGTGTTCAGAGCTTTGATATAGCCGGTCGAACCCACCAGCGAGGTGCGGAGCACCGTGGAGGTGCCGTTCTCGAGGAAGTATTGATCCGCCGCGGCGCCGAGTTGGCGGGCGTTGTTGAGCACGGCCTTATCCTGCGAGGACTGGCGAACCTTCTGGAACGCCGGGATCGCCATCGCCGCGAGCAGGCCGATGATGACGACAACGATCATGATTTCGACGAGGGTGAAACCCTTGTTGGAGGAGGACTTCTTCATGGTGATGATAATAATATACGGAAAACGCTCAGACGTGAGCAGTGGCAGGATTAGGCCGTATTAGCGTCAGCCCGGCAAGGTCAAACTCCTGTTAATAGCCACCCTCAAGGGTTTACGTCTTGCGCTTCTTGGCAGGCTTCTTCGCGGGAGTTCCGGGCTTGCGCTTGGTAGCCTTCGGCGCCGCGGCCTTCGTCCGTTTTTTGGGGGCAGCCAGAAGCTTCGGCACCGACACCTCCGTGGCGTCCGCCCAGAGATTTTCCAGCCCGTAACGGTTGCGCACGTCAGGCGTGAAAAGGTGGATCATCACATCGAAGGCATCCACGACCATCCAGCCACTCTCCTGCGCTGTCTCCATTCCGAGGATACGCGTGTTGCTGGCATCGATCGCTTTTTCCAGTTCGATCCGCAGCGCACGCAGGTGCGGCTCAGAGGTGCCGGTTGCCAGGACCAGGTAGTCCGTGATCGAAGACTGCTCGCTCACATCGAGCACGCGCAGGTCGCCGGCTTTCTTTTCGTCGAGCGCGCGGCAGCACAGCTTGACCAGCTCGAGTGAGGACGGGTTGTTCCCTTTCATGAAGTGCGGCGATAGAGAGCGTTTTCACGCAAATAGACAATGGCCTTGTGG
>JAEYQF010000064.1 GCA_023410155.1 Verrucomicrobiota bacterium
GAGCGTGTGCTCACGCAGGCCACTGGCGTGGTGCCGTTCATGTGGCGCGGGCGGCGGGGCGAAGGTTGGAGTCTCGATCCGGATCGCCCGCTGGAGCTGCGGCTCGAGACCGAGCCGGATTCGCCGCTCTGGGCGACGATCGGCGCGCTCTGGCGCGTGGAGATCGCCGGCGCGGCGGCCAAGATTGACCTGGCGGGAACGCCTCGCGACCCGCGGGGTGCGATCGACATCCGCGTGCGACGGCTCACGCCCGAGCCCGGGAAGGAGTCCACGGCACTCCCGGCGGTGGAGAATGCGATCGTGGCGCTCACCCTGGACCGGGCGGGAGCGCGACTGCACACGTTGCAGGCGACGGTGGACGGCCAGGAGGTCCGGGCCACCGGGGAGCTCCCGATGAACGAAGATGCGTGGGAAGCCCTCTGGGAGGAACAGAGACTGCCGGGATGGCGGGATGCGAGCGGACGTATTCAGATTCCGGATGCACAGATGCAGCCGCTCGCGCGCCGGTTCCCGTCGTTGCTCGCGACGCAGGGCCAGCTGAGTGGCACGCTCGAGCTGGCCCGCGGCGGAGTCCTGTCCGGCGCGCTCATCGTGCGCGACGCGGCCACGCGACCGCTCGCCTCGCTGGGGGTCGTGCAGGAAATCAACGCGCGGGTCGAACTCGCCGATCGCACGGTGCGGATCGTGTCGTGTGTCGGCCGCGTGGGAGGACAGCCCGTCAGCCTCGATGGCGCGATCACGCTCCCTCCCGACGGCGTGCCGGTTTTCAACCTGGCGCTGAAAGGCGAGCGCGTGCCGCTGGCCCGCCGAGCCGGACTTCTCGTCCGCGCGGACTTCGACCTGCGTGCACGGACGACGGACGACGAGCGGGTGCAGCTCAGCGGTGGGCTCGATATCACGGATTGTCTCGTCCTTGCTGATCTCGTGGATCTGGTGTCCACCGGGCCTCGCGGAGTGTCGCGCCAGCCCCCGTATTTTGCGGTGGATGTGGCGCCGTTTAACCGCTGGCCGCTCGACATCAACGTGCGCAGCGACCGGCGCATTCGCGTGCGCACGGCGGTGTTCAAGGGTGAGGCCTCCGCACGTTTTCATCTCTCTGGCACGCTCGGTGAACCGCGCGCGATCGGTGAACTCACCGTGGACGAGGGCCAAGTCTTGTTTCCTTTCGCGACATTCGATGTTCGGCTCGGCGTGGTGCGTTTGCAGGCCGCAGATCCGTTCCACCCGAAACTGCAGTTAAACGCTCAGGCGCGCCGCTACGGCTACGATCTGCGGATGGAAGCAACGGGCTCGCCCGAGTCGCCCAACGTGGCGCTAAGCTCGATGCCCGCGCTCGATTCCGCCGAAGTGCTGCTGCTGGTGATGACGGGGCAAAAACCGGCGTCCGACACCTTCACGGCCAATGGGCAGCAGCGCCTCGCCCGGGTCGGCACGTATGTTGGCCAGGAGCTGATTCAAGGACTCGGCGTGGGCGGCGATGAGGACCGGCTCGAGATCCAGACGGGCGAACAGATCTCCCTCCAAGGCCGCGAGACCTATCGCATCGAGTATCGGCTTGATGATCGCTGGTCGCTCCTGGGCGAATACGATGAGTTCGACGACTACAACGCGGGGGTGAAATGGCGCGTTTACACGGAAGGAGGCACGCGTGGGCGCCGTTAATCGGATGGGCAGCCTGCGAGCCGTCGCGTTGTTGGCCTGTTCCGCCCTCGTGCCGCTCGCGGCCGCGCCGATGAAGGTGAAGGGCCTGGGCTGGTGGGGGGGACGCGAAGCGCAGCAAACGCTCGAGCTGCTGCTCGGGAAAGACGTGAAGGACGACTGGCAGGCCTGGGAGATCGAGGACGCCGCGCTGATTTTGCTCTCGGAGCTGGAGAGCGACGGATTCCTTCGTCCGCGACTGACCGCGGAGGTCACTCCTGGGCAAGGAGAGCCGCAGACCTACGTGTTGGACCGCACGCTTACCCAACCCATTCCCCGGCCGTTGGCCGCGACGGCAGTGACGCTCGTGGTCGAGAAGGGCCAGCGGTTTCACTTCGCTGACGTCACGTTTGAGGGCCTCGTGGATGTGGGAGAGGAGGAGGCGCGCGGGTTTTTCATCGGACAGGCGGCCCCACTGCTGTTGAAGGGGGAGCGCATCTACTCGCCCGCGCGCCTGCGCCGGGGCGTGGGCAATCTTACCGAGACACTGCACCGCCGCGGCTACGCCAACGCAACGGTCGAGCACGCACCGCCGTTGATGAATGAGGAATCCGGCGCGGTGACCGTCGCACTCACCGTGAAGCCGGGTCCGCGCTGGATCGTGCGATCGATCCGGTTGCTGCCGGAGAGCGGCGAGGCGCCACCGCAGTCGGCGGTAGCAGTGGCGGGGCAGCCGTGGTCGACCTTGTGGCGGCAGGACGCGGCGGCATCGATCCGGCGGTGGTATTTCGAACGTGGATACCCAGACGTGCAGGTGCAGATCGAGGCCGAAGCGCAGCCGGAGGAGAGTGGTCTCCGCCAAGTCGACGTCGTGGCGAAAATCCGCCCCGGGGAGCACGTGAAGCTCGGTCGCATCAGCGTCCGCGGAAACGTGCGCACGCGCGAGTCTGTGATCCGCCGTGCCATCCGTTCTGAGCCAGGCGATCCGTTCAATCCGATCGAGTTCGACGATGCCCAATCGCGCATCGCGCGGCTGGGCGTCTTCGAGGCGGTGGATTCGCGCTACGTTTCACAGGCTGACGGCACGCGGGACGTGGTGTTCGAGGTGCGGGAAGGGCGTCGTCAGGAAGTGAGCCTGCTCGCCGGCTACGGCAGCTACGAGGAACTGCGGGGCGGCGTGGAGTGGAGGCACAACAATCTCTTCGGGCGCGCGCACTCGAGCACGCTGCGGCTCGTGCAATCGATGAAGAGTTCGCGCGGTGAATACGATTACGCCGTGCCTCAGCTCTTTGGCGGCCGCGCCGACGGCTCCGCGCGACTATTTGGGCTGCGTCGTGAAGAACGGTCCTTCGATCGCGAAGAGGTCGGCGCTTCGGTGGCGCTGCTCTGGCCGCTACGGCGTTGGGATGCGAATCTCTCGACGGGCTATACCTTCCGCCGTCTGCGCAACATGGACAACCAGCTCGCCACTGGCGGCACGGACAGCGACCAGGAAAATGCGGCCAGTATCGAGGTCGGTATCGTTCGCGACCGGCGCGACAACCCCATGTATCCAAGACGCGGTTACAAAATCGCGCTTCAACTGCAGGAGGCCAGCCGCGCGTTCGGCGGCGAAGTGGATTATCAGCAACTCCAGTTCACCGGCTCCTACCACAAGGGCCTGGGCCGCGGCGTGTTTCTCCATCTCGGGCTCACGCACGCAGTCGTCGGCACCCTTGGTGCGCGCAGCAATGCCGCCCTGCCGGTGAACGTGCAATTCTTCCCTGGCGGTGAAAACTCAATCCGCGGTTATCGGGAAGGGGAGGCGGCGCCGCGGATGTCGGACGGGAAATTTGCCGGTGCGCGAACTTATACGCTCCTGAACATCGAGCTGGAGCAGGCGCTGACGACGAAATGGTCCGTGGTGCTGTTCAGCGACTCGCTGGCGCAATCCTCCCGGTTGGCCAGCTATCCCGCCGCGGAGGAGTTATTCTCTGTGGGCCTGGGGATCCGCTACCGCACGTTGATCGGGCCCGTGCGGGTGGAATACGGTCGCAACCTGAACCCGCGACCCCACGACCCGAGCGGCACCGTGCAGATCTCGATCGGCTATCCGTTCTGAGTCGCGCCACGGAGCGGACCGAGTCGTGCCTCGGTGCGGCCCAGGTCGCGACAAGGTGCGGCCCGGGTCGGGATCCGGATGCGGTTCGCCGTTGGCTGGAATGCGCGGCAGACCTTTCCAAACAGTTCGTTTTCACTGGAAAAACGGCAGAATTGACTACCCTTGTTGCCCGTCCGCCATCTGCGGACATCCTAAGAAAATAATGCCAACGATGACATCCAACTTCGCCTTCGTTCTCCTGCCACAAGGAGTGTTCATTCTCCTGTTTGTGGCGGTGTTCATTTTCGCGCTCTACGCCCAGATTCGGGTTTCGAGCACCTACAACAAGAACGCCAAGATCCCGTCGCGCGGACGTATCACGGGTCGTGAAGCCGCCCAGGCGGTCATGGCGCACGCGGGTATCACCGACGTGGAGATTGCCGAGACCGGCGGGCATTTGACCGATCATTACGATCCGATGCACAAGCGACTCGTGCTCTCCTCGGAGAATTATCGCGGCACCAGCCTTGCGGCCCTGGGCGTCGCGGCCCACGAAGCGGGCCACGCGATTCAGCACAAGGTCGGCTACTCGATGCTGAACCTGCGCATGGCGCTCGTTCCGGCCACGCAGATCGTGTCGGGCATCCTGCCGTTCATCATTCTCGGCAGCTTCTTCTTCGTGCGCGGGCTTACGGGCATCGTGCTGGATATCGCGATCATCTGCTATGCGGTGCTCTCGTTCTTCCAGCTCGTAACGCTGCCGGTGGAGTTCGACGCCAGCCGTCGCGCCAAGACGCAGCTCGTGAACCTCGGCATCATCGACCGCGATGAGATGCCGGGCGTGAGCCAGACGCTCAATGCGGCCGCGCTGACCTACGTGGCGGCCTTTGTGGGCGCTCTGCTCAATCTCCTGTATCTGCTCTCGCGCCGCGAGTGATCGCAGGCGGCAAGACATCGCTCTTCGAGCCGGTCCGAAAGGGCCGGCTTTTTCTTTTTGCGATGCGGAAGCCGCGCCCGCTTGCTCGGCGTCTCGCGTAAATGACTCCTCCTCCGCCACCGCTGGCGCCTCGTCCGGGCGCGACCGATCCCGATTCGGTGCTCGACCGTTTTCTCACGGTCGCCTCCGAGCGCGGGCTGACGCTCTATCCGGAGCAGGAGGAGGCGATTCTCGAGTTGTTCGCGGGGCGTAATGTCATTCTGAATACACCGACCGGCTCGGGCAAATCGCTCGTGGCGGCGGCTTTTCACTACAAGGCGCTGTGCGCGGGCGAGCGCTCGGTTTACACCTGTCCGATCAAGGCGCTGGTGAACGAAAAGTTTCTCTCGCTGTGCCGCGATTTCGGACCGGAAAACGTCGGCATGATGACCGGCGACGCGTCGGTGAACCCGCAGGCACCGGTGCTTTGTTGCACGGCGGAGATCCTGGCGAACATCGCGCTACATCGCGGCGCGGAGAGCGACATCCGTGCGGTGATCATGGACGAGTTTCACTACTACTCGGATCCTGAGCGCGGCTACGCCTGGCAGGTGCCGCTGCTGACGATGCCGGGCGCGCGCTTTCTGCTCATGTCGGCGACGCTCGGCTCGACGGAGTTTTTCGAGCGCGAGATGACGAAGCTCACCGGCGTGACGAGCGTGACCGTGCGCAGCGACCGCCGACCTGTGCCGTTGGAGTTCGAGTATTCCGAGACGCCGCTGCCGGAGCGGATCGCGGCGTTGCTCAGCGACGGACGCGCGCCGGTTTATCTGGTGTATTTCACGCAGCGCGCGGCGAGCGAAGCGGCGCAGGCGTTGATGAGCCTCAATGTGTGTTCGAAGGAGGAAAAAGCCGCGATCGCCGAGGCGCTCGAAGGCGTGCGGTTCAACAGCCCGTATGGGAAGGACATCAAACGCTGGCTGCGTCACGGCATCGGCGTGCACCACGCGGGACTGTTGCCGAAGTATCGCATCCTCGTGGAGCAGCTCGCGCAGAAAGGTCTGCTCAAACTGATTTGCGGCACCGACACGCTCGGCGTCGGCATCAACGTGCCGATCCGCACGGTGATGTTCACGCAGCTCTGGAAATACGACGGGCAGAAGGCGGCGATTCTCAATGTGCGGGATTTCCGGCAGATCGCGGGCCGCGCCGGGCGCAAAGGTTACGACGACAAGGGCTACGTCATCGTGCAGGCGCCCGAATACGTGATCGAAAACAAGCAGGCCGAAGCGCGTGCCGCGGGCGATCCGAAGAAACTCAAGAAACTCGTGAAACAGCGCGCTCCCGAGGGCGAGGTGGGCTGGGACGCGAAGACGTTTGAGCGCCTGATGGCGGCGCCGCCGGAGGGACTGACCTCGCGCTTCGATGTGACGCACGGCATGCTGCTCCTCGTGCTCAGTCGGGAAGCGGATGGTTGTCGTGCGATGCGACAGATCATCGCGGATTCGCACGAGACGCCGCACAAGAAGAAGGCGCTGCGCCGGCGCGCGTGGCAGCTGTTTCGCGCGCTGCTCGATCGGAAGATCGTGGAGTTCATCCCGCCGCTGCCGAGCGGCAGGAAACTCCGGGTGAACGTGGAACTCCAGGACGATTTCTCGCTGCACCAGGCGCTCTCACTTTACCTCATCGACACGCTGCCGCTGGTCGACCGCGAGTCGCCGGACTATGCCTTCGACGTGCTCACCCTGTGCGAGGCGATCGTCGAGGATCCGGACCAGATACTTCGCCGTCAGGTCGACAAGCTGAAGACCGAGAAACTCGCGGAGATGAAGGCGGCCGACGTGCCCTACGAGGAGCGGATGGCTAAGCTGGAGGAGGTTGAGCACCCCAAGCCGCTGCGCGAATTCCTCTACGATTCCTTCAACGCCTTCGCCGCGGCGCATCCGTGGATCGGGAAGGAAAACGTCCGTCCGAAGTCGATCGCGCGCGAAATGTTCGAGCGCTACATGTCGTTTGCGGATTACATCCGCGAGTATGGATTGGAGCGCAGCGAAGGTCTGCTGCTGCGGCATCTCTCGCAGACGTGGAAGGTGCTCGCGCAAACCGTGCCCGAGTCCGTGAAGACCGAGCCGGTGGTCGAGATGGAGGAGTATTTCCGCGAACTGATTCGCGGCATCGATTCGAGCCTGCTCGAGGAGTGGGAACGCATGCGCAACCCCGAGTTCGAGGCCGCGGAGGCGACCGACAAGCCGGCGCGTCCGACGAGCTTCGACATCACGCGCGACCAGGCCGCGTTTAGGCGACTCGTGCGCACGGCGATCCTCGCCTTCTTGCAGGATGTGGCAGCGCGCGACTGGGAGAACGCCGCAGCGCGACTCGCCGGCGCGGACGAAACGACGCCGCGGAGAATCGAGGACGCGTTTCGCCGCTACTTCGATGCGCGCGGCCGGTTCCGACTCGATCCGGAAGGCCGCGCGACCCGGCACACACATTGGCTCGAGTCGAGCCAGGCTGGGGAATGGCCCGTGGCGCAGATGCTCATCGACATGGACGAGCAGAACGACTGGGAGGCGCGCTTCACCGTGCTCCTCGCCGAATCGCGTGCGGAAAATCGCGCGGTGATTCGCTGGGACGGCCTCACCGTTCTCGGCGAGCCCGG